>JAGVDA010000347.1 GCA_020058975.1 Thermosynechococcus sp. WC_1
ATTCGATAGGTGGACTGATCAGCGGCTAAAGAAACAATGCGACGGTCTGGCAGTAGCGGGGTTTCGACAGGCTGCGCATCACCCACAGGGATTGAAAACCTTACCTTTGTCCCTTGATGTACGTTACTGGTGACTGTAATGTTACCGCCCATTAAATCCACAAAATGACGACTAATGGTTAGACCTAAGCCCGTCCCTTCGTTAGACTGCCGCCCCGATTCAGTTTGGACAAAGGCATCAAAAATACTCTCCAGTTCGGTTTCGTCGATCCCAGATCCGGTATCTTCAACTTCAAAATCCAGCCACATTAAACTAACATCGGCACTTAAGGGAATACTGTCTTCATTTAACTGAATTCGCAGCATTATATTGCCTTGTTCTGTAAATTTAATTGCATTACCCATCAGGTTCATGAGGATCTGAGAGAGTTTACCTTCGTCAGCCTTCACATAGCGCGGCACAGACGTTTCACACTCTAAATCTAGCGTTAGTCCTTTTCCCTGAAGCTTAAAGCTAAAAATTTCCCTCAGGTTTTCAAGCAGTCCGTAGAGATCAAAATCTTTTGGATTAATACATTGCTGACCTGACTCAATTTTTGACATCTCCAAAACATCATTAATCAGATTAAGCAGATGTGCGCCACTTCGGTTAATAATGTCGAGGGTATCTCGCTGGTCTGACGTTGAGTTATGGTCTCGACTCATCAGTTGCGTAAAGCCTAAAATGGTATTGAGCGGTGTCCTTAGTTCGTGGCTCATGTTTGCCAAAAAGGTGCTTTTGGCTTGGTTTGCTTCGTCTGCTGCCTTCTTTGCTTGGGTGAGCTGTTTTAATAGAGATGCCTGCTGAAGTGCAACCCCCAACTGTTCACTCACCTGCTCTAATAGCCTTAGCTCTCTGGGCTGCCAGTCTCTTGAGCCTGAATTCTGATAGGCACCCAGTAGACCCCAGAGCGTCTCCCCAATAAAAATAGGCAAAATGATAGAAGCTCGAATCTGAAACGCCTCTAATTTTGCAAGATGACAGTCAGAATAATTCGCTTCGTAAATATCCGGCGTTACAGCAGACTCTAGGTTTTGAAAACGCCCCCCTTGATTTTCTTGGAGGTAGGTATCTGTCCAAGTTGTGTTGTGATCGACCGTCACCAGGGGTAGCCATTGTTCATCCACTGACTCATGGATGAACTTGCCGCCCCAATCGGGTGTAAATTGATAGATTGCGACGCGATCACAGTGTAATATCTCCCGAATTTCTTGAGTTGTAATTTTAAAGATTTGATCTGTGTCTAAACTACGATGCATTCGTCGAATAACGTAGGAGACGGCTCGTTCTTGCTGTGCCACCTCAGAAAATTCTGCTTTTTGAACTTTTACTTCTTCTAAAAGATTTTGTAGCTCTAGAGAGCGTAATTGTGTTTCAATTAATCGCTCAGCCTGCTGAATTGAAACCTCTAGTGCGCGCGCAATTCGAGAGAGTATTTCAACCTCTGTCAGTAGCCATTGTCGTGCAGATGAGCATTGTTGAACTAATATTAGACCCCAGAGATGACGCTCTAAAAAGAGTGGAATAATAATACAGGCTTTGATATCAAGTAATTCTAAGGCTTGTCGATGATGGGGCTTTACATGCCAAGTCTTTATATCTGAAATGACTAGAATTTGACCGTTTTGATACGCATCAATATGAGAACTTCCAAAACAGTCTAGAAAACATTTTGAAGCATTTAGATCGTCGCCATTGTTTATTTCTCTATTATTTATTTCTAAAATAGAACAGCAATCTGGAGCCATATCTTCTACAACAAATTGCCCATCATGCATCTGAGGCTGAGCAGAAAACTGAAAAAAGGCAACCCGATCTGCATTCAAGATTTGACGTATTTCTACGGCTGAAGTCTTTAGCAGCGTTTCTAAATCAGCCGCTTGAGAAATACTCCCCATAATTTGAAGTAGCATCCGTTCTCGCACTAACAGTTGTGCTTGCAGATCTTTTTGACGCTGTAGTTCTGTAAGTGCATGTTGGAACAAGATCTCTTCGCTGTCTCCAGTCACTTCTGTACTAGCAGTTGTTGTTCTAGAAACAAATTTTGGAAACATTTTGCGATCGATTAATTCCATACGTTTCTTATGTTTTGTTGACTAAGCACTTCAGAGCTGCTTTTTGATCTCCAGTGGTATTGACCTCACTCAGAATTAGAAATCTCATGGGCAGACTGACAATGGGCGCTGAATTGTCAAAGATATTCTGCCCTATTGTTCCCCATTCCCTTGTACGAGGTGACTCGTGCGCGGAGCCTTTCTCTGTAGATAGAAAAATAGGCTCATCGAAACTTGCCATAGCCTGCCTTAATTCTTTTTGTGTATGGTTTAGGTATGGCATCCTATCGCGACATTGTTCAGTATTTTCGAGGCTATTGGGCGATCGCTGCCTTCAGCATTGCGGCATCCAGTTTGTTTGAGATGCTGGATCTGCTGGTGCCCTACGGCATTGGTCAAATTCTCAACGTGCTGTCAAAGCAGCCTCTTGATGCGCCGTTGCTGGAATTGATTGGGGCGATCGCATCTCTCTTTAATCAGTCCGTCGTCACCCCTACTTTTTCTTTGGGGGTGATTCTGGGCATCATTTTTGTTGTTTCAGTCGTGCGGGCACCCATCCAGCCGTGGATTGGCGGTTGGTTCCACTGGGCAATTCCACTACGGGCGCGACGCGACGCGACAGAAAAAGTTTTGGGCAAAATTTTGACTCTGCCCCTCTCCTTCTATGACGAAAATAACCCTGGTCGCATTGCGGGGCGAGTGGCACGGGGGCTGACCAACCACACTTGGTCTTACCCAGAAGTAGCGGGGCAGTTTGTCCCCAAGCTTGCGCGCGTTTTGGGCATTTTTGTAGTGATTTGTCTGCTGGAATGGCGGATTGCGATCGCATTCCTTCTGTCTTTTCTCATTATTTTCGGCATTAGCCTACGGGGGCTGCGTTACATCATCAAGCGCGAAGCCCTGCTAGACGAGTACATGGAGAGTACAGAAAGCCGCACCTCAGAAATTATTACCAACATTAAAACCGTTAAAGCCTTTGCCACAGAGGCGTCCGAACTCAACCGTCAGCGCCAGCGTCTAGACCGAGAGCTGACAATGGTGCTGTATCGCATCCATCGTGGCTATGTGCGGCTCAACACCCTCCAAAAAACGATGGTGCAAAGCTGCGTCTTTGGCGTGTTGACTCTAACGCTAACGGCAACCCTGCGGGGAGAACTGTCTTTAGGGCATTTTGTGACGCTCTTTACCTTATCTAGCATGGCCTACGCTGAGCTAGAGCCATTGAGCATCTTGTCTGAGTTCTTTGCCCGACGCTATGCTTCCATGCTGCGCTTCCATGAGTTGATGCAGCACCCCATTGGCAGCGATGCGGTGAACCTAGATGCCGCAACGGAACCATCGACGCCGCTTCGGTTTGACGGAAAAGTCGATTTCAACAACCTGAGCTTTGGCTATGGCTCTGAGCGACTGGTGCTTCAAAACATTAACCTTCTGATTGAGCCATGCCAAACCGTTGCCCTGGTGGGTCGCTCTGGCTCTGGAAAGTCAACGCTGGTCAAGCTGCTGTTTCGCTACTTTGAACCCACTAGCGGTCAGCTTCTGATAGACGGAACAGATGTGCGATCGCTGGATGTTAAACAATACCGCTCTCGACTGGCGATCGTGCATCAAGAGGTGGACATGTTTAATGGCTCTATCTTAGATAACTTGGTGTACGGCAACCCCAGTGCCAGCTTGACGCAGGTGGAAGCCGCCTGCAAAATGGCGCGGGTGGATGAATTTATAGGAGAGCTACCGAACGGCTACGCCACGGTGGTTGGAGAGAGGGGCGTTCGTCTATCTGGCGGTCAGCGACAGCGATTGGGCATTGCCCGTGCCCTGATTGTTGACCCCGATATTTTGGTGTTTGATGAGGCCACCTCCAGCCTAGACTACGAATCTGAGCGAGCCATTCAGTTGGCAATGCAGTCGATTTTAGGGACGCGCACGACGCTGATTATTGCCCACCGTCTGAGTACGGTCAGAGATGCAGACAAAATTGTGGTGCTAGAGCAGGGGCGCATTATTGAGGTGGGTTCTCACACAGAGCTGCTAGAGCAGGGAGGATTTTACGCCAGACTTCATGAGCTGCAAGATTCTAGCGTTTTGGTGCCCTAGGGTTGGGTGCCTTAGTCACGATGTGATGCGTGTCGCTGAAGTCGTTAAATTTCCAGCAAAAAAGCGATCGCCCCATCAGATGCAAGCTGAAGTAGAGTGATCGCTTCTCAACCGTTCGTTAGTTACCGTGAGTCAGTGAGTCTTAGTAGCGACGTCCGCCACCACCGCCACCAAAGCTGCCGCCGCCAGCGCCTCGGTTATCTTCACGGGGCTTAGCCTTGTTTACTTTCAGGCTACGACCCATCCATTCAGCGCCATCAAGTTCGGCGATCGCCTTTTCTTCTTCCGCGTCGCTACCCATTTCAACAAATGCGAATCCACGCAGCCGACCTGTTTCACGGTCTGTGGGGAGTTTGACAGATTTGACAGTCCCATATTCAGCAAAGGCGCTGGTGAGATCCTCTTGGGTAACGTCATAGGAGAGGTTACCAGCGTATATAGACATATTGCGAAAATTCCAAAACGAGTAATGCTCCATTCTAGCCTAGGTCAAAAGTGAGCTTAACAAACGCTAGCTCAAGCACCAAGAGTATGCGTCACATCAAGCGTCTGTGCTTAAACTAAGCCAACTCTTTAATACACTGAGAAAGAATTTGTTTCATGGGCTTCAGCTAGATCCGAGATGTTTGAGCAAACCTTCAAGAATATTGATGATGTCCTCTGGAAGGAGGCGGGCTGCACGACGGAGCTGGACTATACAGAGCAAACGTCTTGGCTGCTGTTTCTGAAGTATCTGGATGATTTAGAGCAGGAGCGATCGCTAGAGGCGGAGCTAGTCGGCAAGCCCTATGAATTTATTATTGATGCGGCTCATCGTTGGGCGGTCTGGGCGGCACCTAAAAAGGCAGATGGAACAGCAGATCATGATAATGCGCTGATCGGTGACGATTTGATCGATTACGTGAATCGTCAGTTATTCCCATACCTTCAGGGTTTTAAGCAACGGGCGACGAGTCCAGATACGATTGAGTACAAAATTGGGGAGATTTTTAGCGAGATTAAAAATCGATTCCAGAGTGGCTATAGTTTGCGAGATGCGCTGGAATACATCGACGAACTACGGTTTCGCTCTCAGCAAGAGAAGCATGAGCTGTCTCATCTCTATGAAGCCAAGATCAAAAACATGGGGAATGCGGGACGCAATGGGGGCGAATATTACACGCCGCGTCCGTTGATTCGCGCCATGATTACGGTGGTGAAGCCGAAGATTGGCGATCGCATTTATGACGGGGCTTGCGGGTCGGCGGGGTTCTTGTGCGAGAGCTATGACTATTTGCGTCATGGCTTCGACTCCCTTCGACAGGCTCAGGGCAACGCCGCTCAGCCAAATGAGCTGACGACGAAGCAGTTGCATCAGCTACAGACGGAAACCTTTACGGGGAAGGAGAAGAAGAGTCTGGCCTATGTGATTGCGATCATGAATATGATTTTGCATGGGATTGATGCGCCCAATATTATCCACACCAATACGCTGACGGAAAATCTGAGCGACATTGAGGACAAGAATCGGTTTGATGTGATTTTGGCGAATCCGCCGTTTGGAGGCAAGGAGCGCAAGGAAGTACAGCAGAATTTCCCGATTAAGACGGGGGAGACGGCGTTTTTGTTTTTGCAGTATTTCATTAAGATGTTGCGACGCGGTGGCAAGGCGGCGGTGGTAATCAAAAACACGTTTTTGTCGAATTCGGATAATGCTTCGCGAGCGCTGCGGCAGGAGCTTTTGAAGAGCTGCGATCTCCATACGATTTTGGATTGCCCAAGTGGGACGTTTATTGGGGCTGGGGTTAAGACGGTGGTGCTGTTTTTTGATAAACCTGACACCTCCGGCGGCGTTCCCTTCGACTCCACTCCCTTCGACTTCGCTCAGGGAGCTGGAACTAACACTCGGACTCAGAAGATCTGGTATTACCAGCTCGATCCAGGGCGGAATATGGGTAAGACTAATTCGCTCAATGATGAGGATTTGCGGGAGTTTGTGGCGCTACAGGCGACGTTTGCAGAGTCTGAGAAGTCTTGGCTGGTGGATGTGGCAGATGTTGACTCGGAAACGTTCGATCTGTCGGTGAAGAATCCGAATAAGGCGGAGGAGGCACCGTTACGGGATCCGCAGGAGATTTTGGAGGCGATCGCACTTCTAGATGCGGAGAGTGCAGAGATTTTGGCTGGGATTGGGGGGATGTTGTGAGGGGGCGGACATTTCTGGATCGGTTGGTTGCGTCGCTGGCTTCGGCTCCGCTCAGCCAGCTAATCTTTAATTGGTTCGTAGTGCAATCATGTTTGCTCGCTGAGCGGAGCCGAAGCGAAAACCCATCCCAGATGTTCATCCACTTGGTTTTAGCCACACTTTTAGGTCGGTTGGCTGCGTCGCTGGCTTCGACTTCGCTCAGCCAGCTATATTTGGCTAGTTAGCTCAAAACAGTGCAAAAAAGCGTGGTCGCTGAGCGAAGTCGAAGCGAAAACCTATCCGAAATGTCAATCATGGCCTACATGTACATTCTGGAATGTTGTGATGGTTCTTTCTATACGGGCAGTACAAAGAACCTGAAACGCCGTTTGTGGCAGCATCAAAACGGGATGGGGGCGAACCATACAGCAAAACGGTTGCCTGTAAAGTTGGTCTATGCAGAGGAATTTGAGCATGTGGCTGATGCTTTTTACCGTGAAAAGCAGGTGCAGGGCTGGAGTAGGGCAAAGAAAATGGCTCTGATTCAAGGCGATCGGGATAAGCTGCATGTCTTGGCGGAGTGTCAGAATGAGTCACATTATCGGAGAACTGATGTGAGTGAAATAAAGCTCCAAGACTATGCCCATTTTTTCAACGAGATTAAGGGACGGATCCACGATCACCAGCTTCGGGCAATGGTTAATAATGTCCGTGAATTTTTGTCTGAGTGTGGCAGTGCATTTGCCTTCGTTGAGAATCGCAACCAATATCAGCTAGAAATCGGTGGTCAGGAATATTTTATCGATCTGCTGCTGTTTCATCGCCGTTTACGCTGTCTGGTGGCGATCGAGTTAAAGATTGGCGATTTTAAGCCGGAACACAAAGGAAAAATGGAGTTTTATCTGGAAGCTCTGGATTGTCAGGAGCGGATGGAGGGCGAGAATCCGCCGATTGGGATGATTATTTGTCGCTCTAAAAATAAGACGGTGGTGGAATATGCGCTACGGACGGCGGTTCGACCAATTGGGGTGGCGACCTATACGATTGTGCCGCAGTTGCCGGATGCGTATCGGGAGGAGTTGCCCAGTCCTGAGGCGATCGCAGAACGGCTACGGCTTTGGGATGGACGAGAGGTTGAAGATGAGTAAATTGGAAATAAATAGAGAGCTATTACCAGTCGGATGGAAAATCAAACCGATTGGAGAAGTGTGTAAAACAGGTGCAGGTGGAACGCCTTTGAAATCAAACAAGGCATACTATGAAGGTGGGCAAATTCCTTGGCTTTTAAGCGGTGAGGTCGCTCAAGGTGAAATCTTTAAGTCTGAGAATTATATTACTCAAGTAGGCTTAGAAAATTCCTCTGCAAAAATATTTCCAGTCAATACCGTACTTGTCGCAATGTATGGTGCGACAGCAGGCCAAGTAGGAATTCTTCGCTTGGAGGCAGCAACTAATCAGACTGTATGCGGAATATTGCCAAATAAAAAATTTATTCCAGAGTTTATCTATAGCAATCCCAAATGATTTATGAGACTCTAGAGAGAGTAACACTGCTAAAGAGATGCTGTCTGAACTTAAAGATTTTATCCAGTCTAATCCAGATGC
>JAGVDA010000412.1 GCA_020058975.1 Thermosynechococcus sp. WC_1
ATGGAACCAGGACCACAGGCTCCGGCGATCGCAAAGGGTACGGTTCGTCCAAAGCTGTAGGCATCTCCAGGTTCTTGTAGCTCAATGTGAAGGTGAGGGCCAGAACTCCAGCCAGAATTGCCGCTGTAGCCAATGAGCTGCCCAATTTCAACGGTGTCGCCAGCCTTCACCTGAACCTGACTTCTAAACCCTTGCTGAAGATGCAGATAAGCAGAGCGATAGCCGCCGTCATGCTCAACTAAAACGTAGTTGAATTTAGAAATATTTTCAGGCCCGCCCCCTGTATCGGGGTACCGATCCTGTACCCCGATCACTCGCCCTGCACGCATTGCATAAACGGGCGTACCAATGCTTGCCGCCAGATCATAGGCATACTCCATTCTGCCGCGATGGGTCGTCCCGCGAATGCCTTGGGACAGGTAGCCTAGCCCGTTCAGAGGGTGGCAGAACCCTGTTAGTGGGGAAGCGACGGTGGGATAGCGGTTTTCGGTTAAAGGCGTAGAAAACCCCTTTTCATCAGGCGTTCTAAAAGCCTGTAAAGTTGCGGACTGAGAAGCTGTTTTCCACGGTGGCTGATCTGCCCCTCCAACGGCATCCGTCGCTGAGTCACTGCGTATAGCAGAGGGATTAATGGCAATAGTCGCACTACTGGGCGAAATCAGCTTAGGTGCGACTGGAATTAACGTGCTGAGGGCAAATAAGATTGCCGCTGTCCAATTGCGGCGCTGTTGCTCTGTCAGCGCACCATTGAGCTGTTGAAGCGTTACGGCACCCTGCTGAACTAAAACTTCACCTAGTTTTAATGATGTGTTTCGCTGTGCTAATAGCGCTTGATTTAAGTCACTTTTGGTGATGAGTCCTTTTTGAAGCAGAACTTCACCAACTCGAACTTTATCTGGCACTCGCGAACGCTTTTTAAACACAAAAATCTCCTAGGCTACTTCAAGCCAAATGTAAAAGGGGCACCATTTAGACCACCTGCTTATAAACATCCGTCAACGGTAAAAGACGCCATCAACGGATTAGACATCTGGTTTTGATGTCTTAGATGAGGATTCAAACTACCATCAGGTCGTGTTATATGGGGTTTTCTTACACTTCAGAACTTGATAAGCCGCAGATGAATGCTGTTTCCAGCTCTCTCATAGAGTGCCCTGGCTAAAACGACATACGATCACAATTTTTAACATCTTTCGATTTTCTTAATATTTATTCTTTTCAAGGAGTAAAATAATTTGTGTCTGTATTTATTGAGTCTATATAAACAAATGAACTTGATAAATACGATCTGAATTAGACTGCTAAGCAGGCGCTCAAAGTTGCCTCAACTGCTTCTGCAAGGCTGCTGAGGTGATACCCGCCTTCAAGCCCAAATAAAATCTTTGGGGTTAAGTCTAAACAATGAGCCGTTAATGTTTTAAAATCTTTGGGGTTTAGATTGACGGCGGCGAGTGGGTCTGCTTGAGCCGCGTCATAACCAGCACTCACGATGAGTAAATCTGGCGCAAAGGTTTTAAGAAAGGGAATGACCTGGTTTTGAAAGGCGGCTTCATAGTCGGTGATTGTGCTGCCCGCCTGCATAGGGATGTTGAGCAGCCGTGAACCATTGTCTTGGGCTGAGCCAGTACCAGGATAAAACGGGTATTGATGGAGGGAGCAATAGGCCAGTTGAGCAGCAAGTTGAGGATGACTCATCACGATCGCCTCGGTACCGTTGCCGTGGTGAACATCCCAATCTAGGATGGCAACGCGCTCAATGCTGGGCTGGGTGAGGGCGTAAAGGGCGGCGATCGCCGCATTGCCAAACACACAAAACCCCATTCCTTGATCGGGTAAAGCATGATGACCAGGCGGACGGGCTAAAACAAACGCAGGCTGCTGTAAAGCTAAAACACTGTCTACGCCATCGAGCCAAGCATTGACCGCTAGGCAAGCGACGACAAAGCTTTGAGAAGAAATAGGCGTATCGGGGTCTAATCGTCCGCCGCCACGAGCCGCCACTAATTTGACCTGCTCGATATACTCAGATGTATGGGCTTTCAGTATCCAGGGCAGAGGATCGCGGTTCTCTAAGCTGGATGGCGCTTTCCAATCGAAATGACTTGCATACTGAGATTGGTGCAAGTATTTGGCGATCGCCCTGAGTCGTTCAGGACGTTCGGGATGACCAAATCCCGTTTGATGTTCTAAAAAGGTTTCGGAGTAGAAAATAGGTATCACTTCAGGCACCCTGACGGATGAAAACTCCACAATAGCCAATACGGAAGAGCTAGCGCTACAGCGTTTTTGCAGCCTCAATGCTGCTTCTCTTGGCATGATAAAATATTGAATAAGCAGCCGTAAATGTTGAGCAATCTTAATTTAGGGGCTGCTATTTTTCTTTGTTGGCCTTTTTAGCCAATATTCCTCACCTTTTGGAGTCTTTTCGGTTATGACCTTTTCCCAGGAGCTGCCCCAAGAGCGAATTATCCCCATTGATTTACGGGATGAGATGTCTCGCTCCTACTTGGAATATGCCATGAGCGTGATCGTGGGTCGGGCGTTGCCCGATGCACGAGATGGGCTTAAGCCTGTGCATCGCCGAATTCTCTACGCGATGCATGAACTGGGTTTAAGTCCCGACCGTCCTTTCCGTAAGTGCGCCCGCGTCGTCGGGGACGTGATTGGTAAATATCACCCCCACGGTGACTCTGCGGTTTACGAAGCTTTGGTGCGGATGGCGCAAGACTTTTCAATGCGGATCCCGCTCATTAACGGTCACGGGAACTTTGGCTCGGTAGACAACGACCCCCCTGCTGCGATGCGGTACACCGAGTGTCGGCTTCAGGCGCTAACTGCAGATGCATTACTGCAAGACATTGAGCAAGAAACCGTAGACTTTAGCGATAACTACGACGGTTCGCAGCAAGAGCCGACCGTGATGCCGTCCCGCATCCCTCAACTTTTGCTGAATGGATCTTCTGGGATTGCCGTGGGGATGGCGACCAATATTCCGCCCCACAACCTAGGGGAACTTGTGGATGGGCTGATTGCTCTGATTCATGACCCTGACATTACCGATGTGGGCTTGATGCAGTATGTCCACGGCCCCGATTTCCCTACGGGGGGGCAAATTTTGGGCACCAGTGGCATTCGAGAAGCCTTCACGACAGGGCGCGGCTCGATTACGATGCGCGGGGTTGCCTCTATCGAAACCCTAGAGCAAAAGGGTCGCCAAGACCGCGAAGCCATCATCATTACGGAGCTGCCCTACCAGACCAATAAGGCGGCGCTGATTGAGCGCATCGCTGAGATGGTGAATGAGAAGCGACTCGAAGGTATCTCAGATATTCGGGATGAGAGCGATCGCGATGGGATGCGGATCGTCATTGAGCTAAAGCGAGACGCCTACCCCCAGGTGGTGCTTAATAATCTGTACAAACAGACGCCGCTCCAAAATAACTTTGGTGCCAATATGCTGGCGCTGGTTAACGGCGAACCGCAGCTTTTGAGCCTCAAGCGATTCTTGAGCGTCTTTTTAGAATTCCGTGAAGAGTGCATTACGCGGCGCACGCAGTATCAGCTTCGTAAGGCACAAGAGCGAGATCATCTCTTGCAGGGGTTGCTCATTGCTCTAGAGAATCTGGATCCGGTCATTCACCTGATTCGGGGGGCAGCCGATGCGGCGATCGCCAAGCAGGGCTTAGTCGAGCAGTTTGGCCTCTCTGAAGTGCAGGCTGACGCGATTTTGCAAATGCAGCTTCGGCGGTTGACCGCCCTAGAAGCTGAAAAAATTCAGCGAGAGCATGATGACCTGCAAATCCAAATTACAGATCTTCTCGATATCCTGAACCGTCGGGAACGGATTTTAGAGATTATTGAACGGGAAGTAATTCAGATCAAGGAGAAATTTGCGTCTCCTCGGCGCTCCATCATTGAAAAAGCCGAAGGCGAAATTGGCGATATTGACCTGATTGCCAACGAGCAGTCCGTAATTCTGGTGACAGAGCAGGGCTACATCAAGCGAATGCCCGTCAGCACCTTTGAAGCCCAAAGCCGCGCCACACGGGGGCGCGCGGGGGCGCGAATTAAAGAAGATGATGCCGTCGAGCATTTCTTTGCGTGCAACGACCATGACACCATTTTGTTCTTCAGTGATCGCGGTGTGGTCTTTGGCATCCGCGCCTACCAGATCCCATTTGGGTCTAGGGCAGCGCGGGGCGCACCTGTCGTGCAGCTCTTGCCCATTAGCCGCGAAGAAAAAATCACCTCTGTAATGCCCGTCAGCGAATTTAGCGAAGACGAATATTTGGTCATGATGACTAACCTAGGGTTTATCAAAAAAACCTCCCTTGCCGCCTTTAGCAACATTCGCTCTAACGGACTCATTGCCATTTCCCTCGAAGAAGGCGATCAGTTGCGCTGGGTGCGTCGCGCCCGTACCGAAGACAGCATCATCATCGGGTCACAGCGTGGCATGGCAATTCACTTTAGAGCCGACAACCAACAGTTGCGGCCTTTAGGACGCGCCACACGGGGCGTGAGAGCCATGAGCCTTCGCAAAGGCGACGAGCTGATTGGGATGGATATTTTGCCAGGTCTCATCACCGCCAGCCTCGAAGAGCAGGGCGACGAAGAAACCGATCTCGATCTTGTGGTGGATGAATCCTCCGCAGAGGCTGTCATCGAGGAACCAACTGCTCAAGGTCCGTGGGTATTGGTCATTACCACTCACGGCTTTGGTAAGCGGGTACCCGTTTCTCAGTTCCGTCTGCAAAATCGTGCGGGTAAGGGCTTGACCTCAACCAAGTTCAAAACCACTCAGCCCCCCGATCAGGTGATGGCACTGCGCATCGTCAACCCCGATGAAGAGCTGATGCTCGTGACCGCACGGGGCATTATTATCCGTCAGGCTATCAATGCCATCTCTTCTCAATCTCGCGCCGCCACGGGCGTTAAAGTGCAGCGACTGGACGAAGATGATGCGATCGCCGCAGTTGCTGTTGTCCCCGCTTCAGAAATCTCTGAGGAAGAGGAAGTCGTTGATGAAGCGATGCTTGATGAAGCGGTACTTGATGAAGCGGTACTTGATGAAATCGTGACTGAAAATACTGAGTTGGCAGAATAACGACTGCTGGTGAGCAGGTTTCTTTTCAACGCGCTCTAGATTCACTCATTAAACCCTAGGGTTTTCCAAAGCGCTGATGCTAAGCATCAGCGCTTTTCAATATAAATTTTTATAAACGAATGCTGCCCTGAAGCTGAGCAACAGAAGCTTCTGCTGAGAGGCAAGGAAAGGCATTTTGAAGGCTAGACTTTTTCATAGAAAGGCGCTGTATTCTTGGTTTAACGGTCATGAATTGACTTCTTGGCGGGGTTTTGAAGCGGTATTCAAAATTGGACGCCCTTTTTTGTTGATTATTTAAGACGTGCAATAATTTTCTCTGAAGGAAGAGTAAGATCAGGTGCTTAACCTGGGAATAATATCTACCCTTTCGCAAAGGGTAGCCAGGAATACAAAAACATGTTTTTCATCTTTGCTCTAATGCCTTAGTTAAGAGAGACTTAACTGCAATCTTAAAATCCTTCAGAAAAAGAGGAACTGAGACCGTGTATCGACGACTGCTGGCTGTGGGGTTAATTGCCCCTGCTTTATTGCTTTTCCCCCTCTCAACTATGGCTTGGGCGGCAGATGCTCCCCCTGCCGCCGATACTGGGGATACCGCATTTATCCTCATTAGTGCAGCGCTTGTCTTGCTGATGACTCCAGGGCTTGCCTACTTCTATGGTGGCTTTGTCCGCTCCCGCAACATTCTCAACACGTTGATGATGAGCTTTGTGCTAATGGGGATTGTGGGCGTAACGTGGGTGCTGTGGGGCTACAGCCTAGCATTTGCCCCTGGCACAAGTTTTATTGGCGGTTTGCAGTGGCTTGGGCTAAATAATGTAACCGCCAATGCAGGCTACTACATTCCTAAAGATGCGATCGCTGCGATCGGAAATGTTGGCGCACTGTTTGTAGATGCCACTAAGGGTTCACCGACCGAAGGCTTTGGCTCCTACTCTCCGACGATTCCGCATTCTGCCTTCATGATTTATCAGGCCATGTTTGCGATTATCACTCCGGCTCTGATGTCTGGGGCGATCGCCGAGCGGGTGAGCTTTAAAGCCTATTTTTGGTTTGTGCTGCTTTGGTCAACGTTCATTTATGCTCCTCTTGCCCACATGGTTTGGGGTGTCGGCGGCTTCCTTGGACTCAACGGTGGCTTAGGAGGACTCGACTTTGCGGGTGGCACAGTCGTCCA
>JAGVDA010000506.1 GCA_020058975.1 Thermosynechococcus sp. WC_1
ACCAAACATCAGTGCGAGGGTGTCAGAATCGATCGCTTCGATTTCCACCTCAAAGGTGTAGGTCGTTGAACCATTCACGGTATCGAGTACTTGGGTAGAGTCGGAGCCATCCACGATGCCAAGAATGTCGCGAGATTCCACTTCTTTAGTCAGTGTGGAATTCACGAAACGAGTTTCAAGCAAAGCATTTTGAGTCGGGGTGCCACTGGGGACAATGTTATTCCCGGTGAAGAACCCGGACATGATGTAGTTTTTGAGTGCCATAGGGAGTAGGGAAAAGGTTAATCCAATTGTGCCTTAAATGTCAGGGAATCTTGACATTTGCTCCAACTCCATGAAAAAGCCGCGCTGAGTGAGGCGCGGCGGTCGAATCTTTCAGTCATGCAATGTTAATCATGCAATGTTAACTCGGAAGCTTGACATTGACCTCCTGTAATTCCGCACTCAGCCGCGTGTAGGGAAAAATTTCACCGCTCTCAAATTTCACATACCCCCGATCGCATCCCTTCACCTTCACCTGAATCTCAGGTTCTAATCCTGAGTAGGGCAGATTGTCTTGAATGAGATGGGCGATCGCCACTTCCACTAATCGCAGAATGCCGGGGCGTTGCCAATAGGCTTGCAGATCGTAGAGATAGTAGTCGATATTGATATCGGACTTCTCCAGATAGACGCTGCTACTGCCCATGCGATAGACCTGGAGCAACGGGAAGGCTACGCCCTGTGCTCCGATCATCGCATCGTAGTCGAGCGCGGTTTGCACGACCGTCTCATCGGCTTCCAAAAGATTTAAGCGCCCTGCCAAAAAATTTGCAAGATGGCGGCAAGTGGGGTCAAATTCAGGCGTGAGGATGAGCGTCATTTTCCAGTGCTGATATAGGTTTCGATCGCGTCCCCTGCCAGTTTTGCCAACTCCTCATGCTCGACAACCAGGGGGCGTTTTTTATCGAGCCAAACCGCTTTTTGTAGGCTAGAGCCAAACTCAACCGTACCGCCCACGACCCTAGCAATGTTACCCGGTTTGCCGCGCAGAAAGGAGCGTCGCAACTCGCCCGTGTCTATCAACTGTTTGCCGCCCTGTCGGTTGGGATTGCGCTTCAAGTAGGCTTCACTGAGCCGCTGCCATCGTGCGCCGCCGTAGACTTCTGCGGAGCTTTTGACCGAGGGAGAAGACTGGAAGCGCTGAGTAAAATCTTTTTGGGCGATCGCGTACAGTTTACTCGCCACTCCAGTTAGGTCACTCGTGCGAGTGGCGATCGCTTGCAGTTGCTTGACCTGTTTTTTGAGTCCTGAGATTTCAGCGGTTGGCATATTAAAAAGCGATCGCTCTGGGTGAAGCGATCGCTAGACAATTATCAGTGTATTCAGTATGCCTGATTTACAGCAGCAAATCACGGCGGGTGATCCACCCTTTCTCTTCTAGATGGTCAAGGCGTGACCACCAGGCGAGGGGCGATCTTAATTGCAGCAGATCCTCAACCTCTTCCACTCTTAGGTCTTTTCCCATAATGGAGCGCAGGAAGCAGTAGGATTCTTGCTGTGTTTCTGTTAGGGGCGTATCGCCTATATTGAGGCTGATTCGCTGCAAACCAATGATCACACTACCACCATCCTTTTTTAGGCTTGATGTCTTCGGGTCTGCCATTGTCATAAAATTCTGCGGTTTCTTCTGGGGTAGGAGCGCCCACTCCACTGCTGTCTCGGTTTTTGGCGCGGCTATTCGATTGATCATGCTTGCGATCGTCGTGATCCTCTTCGTGATCACCCCAGTCACCCAGAGCCGAGCGCGGGTCAACGCCGTCTTTACAGTTTTTAGCCACATAGGATCTGATTTCCTTATCTTCGATTTCTGCTTTGTTATTCCAGAATGGCATGTCTATCTCCTTATTAGTGTTGTTTAGAGCAGTGAGAAGCACCATTAAGCCGATTAAAAAAACTGCCATCTCACTTCCTCCGAGAGGATGGGGTGTATGGGTTAATTCGTCTCAGCGAACGGTCTTCGTCCCGTAGGCTTTACCATCCTTGTATTCAAGGACAAGGTAGCCATCACGAAGCTGGTAGTAATCGGTGTTGCCATTGCGGTATCGGGGAAACCCGATTCGCGACTTCAGATCGGAGTAGGTTTGCCCTTTGGAGAAATCAATGTATTTGAGGGTGTTCGCCTCAGACCTTGAGATCGTTCCCTGCGCCCCGTATTCCTGCGCCCCTTCAAATGGGAGCTTTTTATAGCCCTCGACTGTAGGTAGAGCTACCCTTTCACGCCTAGGGCGGGGTTGCTCGACTTGTGGGGATGCGGTTCTGCCAGGGCTGCCATCACGATTGATTTGCGCCAGCATGTAAGAGGTCGGCTGATAGTAGGGCGATCGCCGTGCTGATGCCACCACCGAACGGCGGATGCGTCGCACTGGGCTACGCACTGAGTGAGAGCGATAGCCGCCATAGCGCCGTCGTGCTTCGGCAGGTAGCTCTACTGCGCTCAAAATGGAAACGACCAATGCCGCGATCGCTGCGAGTTGTCTTTTGTTCATAATGAAAATGTCTCCTTCTAGGGGATAGCCGGGGTGAAGGCGTGAGAAACTTAAGCCCCGGCTTTTGGTTTGATACTTTTTGCCAATGGCTCAACCTATTGGGAATTTTGGGCGATTTCTGCAATTAGCCGATCTCGCTCCGCAAACTGTGCTTCCTTTTCTTCTCTAAGAGCTTCGTGTGAGGCAGGCTTGCTGAGCGCTTCGTAACTCCCAACCTCCCAGCCCAGACCAAACAATCGAATTAGCTTTTGATTCAGTTCTTTTGATGTCATCCTCTAACTCGATCGCTTAAAGTTTCGTGGATAATTCGTCGAAGCTTTTCGTCGTAAGGCGTTAAACTCCAGTGCTGAAACTCGTCCGAGAAATAGCACGTTACGGTATGTCTAGGCTGCTGAATCAGCAGCAGTGAAGCCGACTCCTCAGTCTTAAATCCTGCTGCTGTCAACGCCTGCCTGATCTTGAATCGCTGTTCATTTCTAGTCAAATTCACTCTCCTTGTATTTGCTACTGCACTATACTACTATCACACTAATGATATAGTGTCTAGTGAGCTATTGCCCTATTCTGATAAAAGAGTTGACATGGAAATACTGGTGAGCCACGGAATCAAAAGTCGATTAGAAGAATGGATGGAAGCTGAGGGGTTGAACTATTCCACTCTGGCAGCCGCGATCGGCATTGATAAAAATGCGGTATCTCGATTGGCAAAAAACCAGTTTGAGCGAGTTGATTGCACGACCTGGAAAGCAGTCTGCCGCTATTTTGGAAAACCGTTAAATGATTTGTTCTATGATTCGGAAGACTCATGAAAATCGAATTAGAAGATGGCGAAGAGTTGGAGATTGCCACCAGTCAGGGGTTTATCCTGATCACGTCAAAACCTGACACGGGCACCTTGATCAACGCGATCGCCAGCGAGGGGCATAAACTTGCACCCAAAATGGACAAAACTCCAGAAGGCAAACTCTTAGCTAGAGTTTGGATTCAACCCGTGATTAGCCAAAATTTGTAGTGCCTAACTTTTGGAGTCAAATGGAGACTGAAAAAGATCTTGAAGTAATAATCATCAAAGGCAACTATGACTATGTTGCACACTTTGATGCATCTAATTATCCAAAGGATGGAAGCACGTTTGAATTAACTGTTGTCACCCCCGATGGAGCTTTTTTGCTTCCGCTGGCTTATTGGGATAAGACATTGGAATGCTTCACCGCAAAAATCCCCGAAGGCTGGCATTATCCATTCACACTTACCCTCCGCCCAACGCCTGACGCACCGCGCTGACATTGCGATCGCTGGCAGTGGGCGATCGCCCGGTGGAATATTGGCGGGTGGCTGTG
>JAGVDA010000407.1 GCA_020058975.1 Thermosynechococcus sp. WC_1
ACTTTTGCCTTTCGACAGCGACGACGGATTGAAACGCTTATTGAGAGCTGTCTGTATGGCCTATTGGCAATTCATTTGGTTGGGCTAACCTACTTGACAATTCTGTCGGTGTTTAGAATTACCACAGCCCACTGGTGGAACGCCGTTTTGCAGTACTCCATCTATCCTTTGCCAGGTCAATTTATTATTGTATGCACCGTCGCTGCATTGGCATATCTTCTACGTGTTTTGCTGTTTTATTAGCAGGACATTGAGCAAATAGAGTTATGAAATTAAAGAAAAATCCAATGTTTTGGCTGTCTGCCGCACTTAGTTTTTTGCTGGATTATCTATCAAAACAATGGGTGGTCGCACATTTTCAGCTCAGTAATCCGCCTGAATCATGGTCGATAGTGAAAGGGGTCTTTCATCTTACCTATGTCGTCAACCGTGGGGCAGCGTTTAGCATGTTTCAAGGCGAGGGCTGGCTGCGGTGGCTGTCATTGATGGTGACGCTAGCACTTATTTACTATGGTCTGTTTGGTTCCCCCTTACGAGCTTGGGAACAGGCAGGCTATGGTTTTTTGCTGGGTGGTGCCGCCGGAAATGGAATTGATCGGTTGTTAATGGGGCATGTTGTAGATTTTTTAGATTTTCGGCTCATTAATTTTCCAGTCTTTAACCTTGCGGACATCGCCATTAATATCGGTCTAGTTTGCTTATTTATTTCACTGTGGCGTAAGCCTGAGGCAAGTAAGCCACCCTCCGTCACTGATTAAGCGGACAGAGATTTTATTCAAAGTATAGAAAATCAGGAGAAGGAAAAATGGCTGTTGTTGAAAGTAAGCTCGGTCATCAAGTCGTGTTTAACAGCTTTTTTGGCCCTGTAAACTTTGAACCAGGTCTCAACCGTGAGATCCATGACAGGCTGTGGAAAAATCTGAAGATGAATAACTTAGATGTCCAAGCTTTATTAGAAAAAGGATTTCTCGTCGAAATGGCAGAGACTGCTGATGAATCAATCTAGGACGACGCAATATTCTGCAGGGCGATCCAGTTCTTAATGAGAGGATTGACCTGTTCGGGGGCTTCATCCTGAGGACAGTGCCCTACGCCCTCCAAGGCTACAAATTCCGTGACTGCCGGAAATTTTTCATAGGCTTTACCAAGATGGATAGGTTCCCAGGGATCTTGGGCACCCCAAATACACAGCACTGGGCAGCTTAATTGCGGCAATAAGTCTTCGGCAAGAGGGCCGTGGGAGTATTGGATAAAAGCTAAAAATACGTCAGCGGCACCTGGGTCTTGGGCAGGACGCATCAGAAGTTCAATCAGTTCATCGGTGACGGCTTCGGTGCGGGCGTAGGCTTTTTGAAGAATGCTACGAACCACAGCAGGGCGTGCCAATCGCCCGAAGAAGAAATGACCAATAGGGCGAACCGCCAGAATTTTCTGAAACCAAGGCGAAAAAGTGCGCTGAGGCCACGGGAGTGCTTGGCGCTTGCGTTCGTGGAGCATCCGCAAGGAACAGTTGAGCATGACAACACCCAAGGCATTATGGGGCTCAGTCGCGGTTTCTTGGAGCGCAACAATGCAGCCGATGGGGTTGCCTACGAGGAATACGGGTTCACCGATGACCTGCTGGCTAAAGTCTAAGACGAGCTGCGCCCAGGTTTCAAAGCTATAGGCTAATTCTGGGGTAGGCGTCGGCTTTGCAGAAAGGCCAAAGCCGAGAAGGTCGATAGCATACACACGGTGGTTTACACCCAGTTCTGGCAAATTTTTGCGCCAGTGATCAGAAGATGCCCCAAAGCCGTGGATTAAGACCAACACAGGCCCAGTCGATCCTGCGGACTGGTAGCGAATGGTGTGACCTTGCCACTGCCATTGATGTGTTTGAGATTTGCTGAGGGTGCTGACGGTCATGGTGTAGATAATTTTGGCGCTCAGCTTCTATTGTGACTTTGTTCTGGATTTTGGGTGAGGAGATTACTTTGCTAGAATGTTGGTGCAGCATTTGGTCAATTATTCTATGCGCCTGAAATCTTGGGAGTCGCCCCGCAGTGGGCCGCGACGCAATAGTAAGTCTAAGCAGGCTTCGGCACGGATTAGACAGCTCAAAAAGCAAACTCAGCAGCTTCGCAAACGTCTTAAGTCTAATGACAAAGGCTCTGCTAAACCCTCAGGAAATATCCCTGGGGGTTTTGTTTTGGGCTGTACTTCCTGTAGTGCCTCTCTTGCAAATAAATTCGCATATTGATAAGATTTTAGCACAGCCCTTCTGCGTGAGCTACCTGATAATGTTCATGAATGAGCTTTGTGCATATCATCAGTACCTCTCGGATTAAAAAATATTGTGCAGACTACCCAAATGCACAATCGTCTTTGCAAACATGGCTTAAGCTGGTCAGTAAGGCAAACTGGCAGAACCTTGCTGAAACTCGTAAAACCTTCCCTTCCGCTGATTCGGTCAAGAATTTTACGGTCTTTAATATTGCAGGCAATCATTATCGGCTTATTACCTATATCGACTATGAAAGCAAAAAGGTCTTTATTCGCTATTTTTTAATCCACGCAGATTATGACAAAGACAAGTGGAAGAACGATCCTTGGTTTCAGTAGCTCCGATGCCTATATATCGCTACTCCAGCGCTTTGCACCCCGTCCGATTCATTCTGAAGCTCAACTGGAAGCGGCACAGGCAGTGATTGATTCTTTAATCGATCAGAGTCACCTAACCCTAGAAGAGAAGGACTACCTGAATGTTTTAGGAACTTTGGTTTATGAGTACGAGCAAACCCTAGAGCCGCTACCTGATATTTACGGTGTGGAACTGCTAACGGTTTTGATTGAAGAGCGATCTCTCAAGCAAAAGGACTTGGTTCCCATTTTTCGGACGGAATCTATTATTTCTGATGTGCTGCATGGTCGTCGCCAGCTCACAACGCGTCACATTCAGGAGTTGGCTCAGTTTTTTCACATTTCTCCTGCTGCATTTTTTCCTCAAAATTCTTAAAAAGTTGATGACTGAATTTACGCTTCACCCGCTTGCCGCTGCTGCTTCCCCGCGTGAATATCAGGCCACAGACGACATCGCGCAGGGGCAAAGGCTCGACCGTTGGTTAGCGGAGCAGGCCGCAGACTTATCGCGATCGCAGCTTCAAAAGCTCATCGACCAAGGGCAAGTACAGGTCAACCATGCGCAATGTGACTCCAAAAAGTATGAGGTGCAGCCAGGGGATCTCATTACGGTTACAGTGCCACCACCCACGGCACTTAACTTAGAGCCAGAGTC
This sequence comes from Thermosynechococcus sp. WC_1, assembly GCA_020058975.1. Lineage (GTDB taxonomy): Bacteria > Cyanobacteriota > Cyanobacteriia > Thermosynechococcales > Thermosynechococcaceae > JAAURS01. The sequence continues at coordinate 3,275 of JAGVDA010000407.1, forward strand.
TATTCCGCTAGACATTCTCTACGAAGACGCTCATCTCATTATTTTAAATAAACCCATTGGGACGGTCGTTCACCCAGCACCTGGTCATGCCACTGGAACGTTAGTTCATGCCCTGCTGGCACACTGCCAGTCCGAAGATAAACAGCAGACAAGCCTTTCAGGGATTGGCGGCGTTCAGCGGCCTGGTATTGTGCATCGGCTCGATAAAGACACCAGTGGCGCATTGGTGATTGCTAAAACAGACCAAGCCCACCAACATTTACAGGCTCAAATCCAGGCTAAAACTGCCCAAAGAGAATATTTAGGGGTTGTTTACGGTAAGCCACCTCAAGAATCGGGCATCATCGATCGCCCTATTGGCAGGCACCCGATAGACCGCAAAAAAATGGCGATCGTGCCCGAAGAAAAAGGCGGACGCGCTGCGAGAACCCACTGGGCCATTAAACAACGGCTCGGCAATTTTACGCTGATGCATTTTCGCTTAGACACGGGTCGCACCCATCAAATTCGAGTTCATTGTGCAGATCTGTGCTGCTCTATCGTGGGCGATCCGCTGTACGGCAGAGGGCGAGAGATTGGCGTAAACCTTACGGGTCAGGTACTCCATGCGTGGCGCTTAAGTGTTCAGCATCCTATGACCGAGGCATGGATTCGGGTTGAAGCGCCTTTGCCGTCTGAGTTTTTGAAAGTGCTTAAAATATTGGAGCAGAGAAGCGCTTAGCAGCCTATCGGAGCAATAATTTTCTGCCCCATTACTTTTATGGTGTTTTTATTGCGTAGATATTTTTGAATAATAGCGCTGACCATTTAGGGCTAAAAAAAGCGAGCCGTCTTAGGATACAGGCTCCCATTTTGAAAAGGTGGCAGCTTGTCCACAGGGCTGACCCGTTTGATCTAAGATTTTCCAGATGAG
>JAGVDA010000118.1 GCA_020058975.1 Thermosynechococcus sp. WC_1
CCCATCGGCACCAGCGAAGCCGAAAACGTCGAAGTGCGTCGCTGGGGCGATGCATTAATCTCCCAGCGCGAGGGGTTGCTGCCCCATTGGGAAATTGGCGAACAGCTCGGCATTTTTAACTTTGAGCGCGCCACAAAAGTTGCCCAAAGTCGCTTTGTTGCACTCATCGGCAAAGGTGCAGCCCTAGAAAGAGCGCTCATTTCATTTATGCTCGATCGCCATACCCAAGCGGGCTACGTCGAAGTTTTGCCGCCCTTTCTGATTAACACCGAATCTATGACCGCCACAGGTCAACTGCCCAAATTCTCAGAAGAGAGCTTTAAGTGTAAACACGACGACCTTTGGCTAGCGCCCACTGCCGAGGTGCCCGTCACCAATCTTTACAGAGACGAAATCTTATCTGTCGAAGACCTGCCCATTTACCACTGCGCCTATACCCCCTGTTTTAGGCGTGAGGCCGGCAGCTACGGGCGCGATACACGGGGCTTAATCCGGCTGCATCAGTTCAATAAAGTAGAACTGGTTAAATTTGTGCATCCCAGCACCTCTGAGCAAGAACACGAAACCTTAGTTCAAAATGCCGCCAGCATTCTTGAGGCGCTGAAGCTTCCCTACCGAGTCATGGAGCTATGTACCGGCGATCTGGGGTTCTCTGCCGCAAAATGTTACGACATTGAGGTCTGGTTGCCTTCCGCTAACTGCTACCGCGAAATCTCAAGCTGTTCCAACTTTTATGACTTTCAGGCACGTCGTGGCAATCTCCGTTTCAAAGCCCCAGGTCAAAAGGGAACTCAATTCATCCATACGCTCAATGGCTCGGCTTTAGCTGTCGGCAGAACGATGGCGGCGATTCTAGAGAACTATCAGCAGCCCGACGGGTCGGTCTTAATTCCAGACGTTTTACAGCCCTACCTCGGACAAAAGACGCTGACCTCTGCTTAAGCAAGACTCAAAATATTGATCCAATCATCTTAAATAGGGCTGAAATCTTAGAGAAATTCAAAAACAGCGCATTATTGCGCTGTTTTTTATATGAATGTATTAACAAACCTTGACGCCTTGTTAAAAGTATTCTTCCACACAAAGAAAGACTCACTTTACATGTAGTGGGCAATACCAAAGAAAACCAAATTTTCTGTATTGGCCTGATAGATAAATTAACTATACAGATGAAGAAAAATCCTCTAAGATAGAAACTTAAGATTATTTTAATATTTGTACTTATATAAAGTCCTGCTCTAGTCTCGGCTCTTCTTTAATTTACAGAAGACGTGTTGATACCAACACAGCTTGTATTGACGATTGGCAATGAAACGCTTGGGGGAATGTATGAGAGAAGTCGAAATCGTGTCAGCTAAAGGTAGGCAGCAGCTAGCTTTAGTGGATAAGCCTCTAGAGCCAGTGCTAGAAACGTCTTTTGGGCTAGACTCACCCATTCGGGTGATACACCGCATGATTGTGACCCAAGATTCTGGGAAAATCAGTATTTCAGACCCTCATGACCCGTCTATACTTTGGCAAATTTTTATTGGAAATGGGCAAATTCACTTTGCGACCTGCTTGGTGGGTCAGCGGGAACGCCTTAGCTACTTTCTCAATCGTGCTGGCATTCTGTTGTCGCCTGAAGACTTAAAAACAACGGACTATCAGCTTTTATGTGCGCAATGGCAAACGGGGAAAATTACCCTTACCCAACTGCGTAACGTTTTAATCCTCATTACTCAAGATTCTCTGCTTCAGGTTCTTAAGCTTTCTCAAGCCAAGATTCGGGTGGATCGGCAACTGGGCTTAGACCCGCTGCTCATGTCACTGCCCATTGTGAAGCTACTGTCTCCCATTCTGGCCTCGCTGCGTCAGTGGCAAACTGCGTTGCCAGACGTTGTTTCTCCGCTCCAGCGACCTGTCATTCAAGATCTGGCACGGTGGCATCAAATGCTTCGTATGCCTGGGCAGACTATCCCCCACCTTCATCTACTCCAGCCGTTTTTAGGTCAGAATTTTTGTCTCTATCAAATTGCGCAAGAAATGGATGTCGATCTCTGTAAGATCGTGCCCTTGCTTCAGTCGTTGGTGCAGCGTGAGTTGATTACAATGCAGCCTTACAATACCCCAACAACGCAGAACCTGAAGCCTACCATCGTCTGTATCGACGCCAACATTGAGGTGCAGGCTAACGTAAAAAAGGCGTTAGAGCCACAGGGGTATGAGGTTGTTTCGTTGACGGAGCCAACCCAAGTTTGGTCAACGTTAGTGCAGCGTCAACCTCAAATACTGCTTCTAGACGTAGATTATTTTGATGGCTATGGCTTTGTAAAAGCGCTGTCTCGGTCTGAGCGGTTTAAGGCAATGCCTGTAGTTGCGCTGACTGAGCATCAGGGCATCGTTCAGCGGCTTTGGGCGAGACGATCTGGCGCGATGGATTGTATTGCTAAGTCTTTTGAACCAGGCGTTTTACAGCATTTAGTTCAGCAGGTGACGATGTCTATGGCTGCGGTATAGATGTTGCTGTCGCTTCGGAGGCTAAGATTGCTCGTAGCCCTTCTCGATAGCTGGGATAGGCTAGCTGTACGCCCAGCACCTGCTTCATTTTGTCATTGCGAATTCGGCGACATTCGCTCCAAAAAGACGCTGCCATTGGGCTAAGCTTTACCTGGCTGTACGGCTGAGCCTCAGGTGGCGAAATATTGAGCAGTGTGGCGGCTTCTTTGAGCAAGTCTCCTGATTCTGAGGGTTCGTCATCGGCGACGTTATAGATAGCGCCTGCATGGGGCGATCTCATGGATTTCCAGAGCGTCTGCACAATGTCATCCACATGAATACGGCTAAACACATGACCCGGCTTATAGACATGCTGTGCCGTACCGGCACGAAGCTTGTCTATAATGCTGCGACCTGGACCATAGATACCAGGGAGCCGAAAAATATGAGCAGGCAACCCTGAGTTTAAGAATGTGGCTTCAATGGTGACACGATGCTGCGATCGCACATTCTGAGGATTCACTATACTCTCTTCGTCCACCCATGCGCCTTGAGTATCGCCATAAACGCCTGTTGTAGAGAGATAGCCAAACCACTCTAAGCAACGACTGCTTTTAAGTAGAGGCATAAGACTAGCCGCCACTGGGTCAATGCCCTGGCTATCAGGGGCTATGGTGCTGACCACATGGGTCACGTTCTCTAAAGCAGCAACAGACAGCGGTACTGCGTCAAAACCAGTGGCGCAGACAAAGGGAAAAATCGGGATACTTAAGCCTTGAATAGACGATCCCGTGCGATTGGTTGCAGCCACTTCTACCTGCTGATGTGTGAGCCATTGCGCTAATCGCTGCCCTGTATATCCGCAGCCAAGAATTAAAACCTTCATGAAATTATGGGTCAATGAATTGGGTCATTTAATAACGTTAGCGACCTGGATTGACGGGTAAAGTCGGCGTCGAAGGGGGTGGCGGCGGCACAACCGTCGCGTTAGGACTGGGTTGGGTGGGCAGCACAGAACTATTATTTGGCAAAGTATTCGGTGAATTACTGGGCAAGCCATTGGGTAAACTGCTGGGCACATTTCCTGGCGCAGTGGGCGGCAGAGCCGGAATTGAGTCAGAAGGCGCTAGGGGAATCTGCGGGATGACAGGATTTGTATTTGTCGGCGGTGGCAGCATTGAAGGCTGTTCGGGCACGGGAAGTGGCGCAAGGGGCTGAGGGGGTGGGGTTGTTTTTTGAGACAAGAGATACCATAGGCCAAGACCAAGGCTAATTGCGGCGGCGGTAATGACGCTTAAAAATAGAGAGCGAGACGCCATTTCGTTTTGGCGAATCAGTTCGTCCGTATAGAGACGATCGTCGTCTTGGGTGATGAAAGATGCGTCAGCAGACTCTGAGTGCGCAGGAATCGTCTCTGGCGGGATCTGCTCCAGCTCAAACGCATCTAAATCAAGTTCTTCTGAGAACAACTCGTAGGGATCGTATTCTTGGGAAGAATCAGGTTCAGGGTGAGTCATAACGCTAGGGTGAGCTTATCTGAGTTAAGGATAGCGGTTTAGGGGTGAATTGATGCACCCAGATTGATGAGCGTGGCGAAATTTTGAGGGAGATCTGCCGTGACGGAGTTGGGTTGGCAATTTTGGATTGATCGAGGCGGCACGTTTACCGACATTGTGGCGCGGCGACCGAATGGAACCTTTGTCGTCCATAAGCTGCTCTCAGATTGCCCCAGTGCCTACAAAGATGCCGTATTGCAAGGTATCCGCGACATTTTAGGACTGTCGGCACAAGATCCCATCCCAACGGCGCAAATCTCAGCGATCAAAATGGGGACGACGGTGGCAACCAATGCCTTGCTAGAGCGCAAGGGGGCGCGGACTGTTTTGGTCATTACCCACGGCTTTGGGGATGCGCTACGGATTGGCTATCAAAACCGACCTGATATTTTTGCCCTTGAGATTGTGTTGCCTGACCTCCTCTACGAACGGGTGGTTGAGGTGCAGGAGCGCTACAGCGCTCAAGGG
>JAGVDA010000566.1 GCA_020058975.1 Thermosynechococcus sp. WC_1
GTAACTACTCAGTAAGGAATTACGGTGTATCGAATTGGCGTAGCATGTTCCTATGAGAAGATCTTTTTTGACATAGAAACTATAACGGTTTTGTAACTGCTGCCTTATTAGAGAGGCTCCATCATTGACCAATCCAGCGCCCAAGCTCAAACTAAGCCGCGCAGATATCCAATCGATATATGCGCAAGGGGAAAGTGCTGTCATTGAACTGGTGGAAAGATTATTAATCAAGCTCACTGAGCTTGAGTCACGTCTCGAAAACATAGAGCACCAGAAAGCCAAAGACAGCCATAACAGCAGCAAGCCACCTTCGGGCGATGGATTGGGTAAACGACCCAAAAGTCTACGACCCAAAAGTAATCGTTCGAGTGGAGGGCAAGAAGGACATCCTGGGACAACGCTTGAATGGACAAAAGAAATAGATTTCACAGAACTCCATGTCGTTGAAGCCTGTCAAGCGTGTGGGCTATCGTTACTCAAGACGCCTGTACAAGGATGGGACTTGGCTCAAGTGCATGACCTTCCCCCAATGCGTCTGGAAGTGACTAATCATCAGGGGGAAGTGAAGTGTTGCCCCGCATGTCAAACGCTCAATCGAGGGGAATTTCCATCAGGGATTACCTGTGGGGTGCAGTATGGGAGCGCCCTCAAAGGATTGATGGTGTATTTGAGCGACTATCAACTGTTGCCATCGGCGAGAACGATTGAGTTATTGCGCGATATGTTTGGTCGCAGCATTTCGCAAGGGACACTCTACAATGCCCGTGAACACTGCTTTGAAGAACTAGAGCCTGCTGAGCATCAAATTATTGAAGCTATCAAAGCATCCGAGGTGGTTCACTTTGATGAAACTGGAGTACGAGTTAAGGGAAAACTGTTTTGGATCCACGTTGCCAGTAGTGGCCTACTGACGTACTACTTTATCCATGACAAACGGGGTCAGATTGCGATGGATGAAATGAACATCCTGACCGATTTCAAAGGCACTGGTGTTCATGATGGTCTTAAGAGCTATGCTCTGTATGACTTTACCCATGCCTTATGCAACGCCCATCATTTACGTGAATTAATCTTTATCAGCGAACGCTTTGGACAGCCGTGGGCCGATGAGATGATCAAGCTGCTCCTAGAGATCAAGACCCAAGTGGATGAATCGAAGTCTCCAGGGCTGCTGTCACTAGATTCAAAGGTAATGAGTGCTTTCGAGGTGCGCTATGAAGACATTCTCAAAGACGGCTTTAGGGCGAATCCAACGCCTCCCTTAGATGCTCCAAAATCTAGAGGTCGCCCAAAACAGAGTCCACCCAAAAATTTGCTTGACCGCCTCAGAATCCAAAAATCTGAGGTTTTAAGGTTCATGTATGACTTGAAGGTGCCCTTTGATAACAATCAGGCTGAGCGGGATCTACGGATGACCAAGCTCAAGCAAAAAATTTCTGGGGGTTTCCGGTCTTTGGTGGGCGGGCAGTTTTTCTGTCGCACTCGGGGATATATTTCTACCCTCAAGAAACAGAGGCAGAATGTTTTGGCTCAATTAAAACGCGTGTTTATGGGTAAACCGACTATCCCTGTACTCGAGGGCTGAGTAGTTACAAAAAAGAACAAAAAAGCATCTGCCAGATTGCAAGACCTAGCCGATCTCGAAAATCTTCAGTAAAAACTATAAGCCTTTTCTCTAAAAAAGAATTGCTTGCCACCTGAGCTTTTCCCTACTCAAGCGCTTCTGTCCGAACAAGAACGATTTCGCAGGCATCTGACAATCTTATGTTAATGTTTTAGGGTAGCGTTAAGTAACCTCGGGTACCAAACAAAGGTGAAGTAATAACTCGCCCATCTATTAAATAAACGCTAATATTTTCTTCGTTAAAGTAAATATTTTAACTCTCTCGTTCGCTCAAATAGCAAAAATACCCATGATAAGCCTCTAATAGATGTTGCTGATTTTCTTGGACGACCGACTGCCATGTCCGAAGTTCTTTGGAAACAAAATCAATGTTGCTAACGAACCCTAACCGTTGAAAAAAAATACAGAACCTTTACTGTAAAGGCTAGACTTGGGGCTGCTGCTGCGTCGTGCAGTGGATGCCACCACCCCCAGCGGCGATCGCATCAAGATTAATCTGCACAATGTCACGATCTGCAAAAAGCTGCTGTAGCGTAGATTTAGCCTTAGCATCCGCTACTGCGTCACCAAACTCAGGCGCAATAACCGCACCATTGACCACATAGAAATTAATGTAGCCTGCGGCAAAATCCTTCGTCTTAAACTTAGGTCGAATGCTGCTTGGCCCTTCAAGGACGGCTAAATCTAGCTTCCGCCCATCTGCGTCCGTTGCCGCGCGAAGAATTTCCAGATGTCTTTTGGTCACTGCGTGGTCGAAAGACTCTGGGTCAGGGTCATACCCCGCCACCACAACCCCCGGACGAGCGAAACGGGCATAGAAGTCAGTATGACCATCCGTAATATCTTTGCCCCGAATGCCAGGGAGCCAAATAATTTCGCGTAAGCCCAGCAGCGGCTTCAGAATAGATTCGCACTCTGCTTTACCCATGCCAGGGTTACGGTTTTCGTTTAGAACACAGCTTTCTGTAATAATGGCTGTCCCCTGCCCGTCTATCTCAATACCGCCCCCTTCCAAAACAATCTCCGCTTTGATTGCCTCAATGCCAGACTTTTGAAGAACCGCAGCAGCAACTTTAGCGTCGTTACGATGCGCTTGCTTATTGCCCCAGCCATTGAAGTTAAAGTTAATGCCGCCTAACTTTCCTTGAGCATTTTTGACAAACACAGGGCCAGCATCACGCATCCATAAATCATCTAAAGGCGCAACGACTAACTCCACCGAAGAACCACACTTGCGCGCCGCAATCTCGTAGTCTTCTTGGCGTACCAGCATCGAGACAGGCTCGTATTGGGCGATCGCCTTAGCAATGGTGGCTAAATTGTCCTGTACCCCAGACAAAAGCCGTTCTCCCCAAATTTCACGGCTGGCACCAAAGGCCATCCAGGTACGCGCGTGAGGCTCCGATTCATCGGGCATTAACCAGGTTGGTTTCACGGCACTCGTCTCCATACTGTTAGAGCTGCTGCAACTCGCAAACAGATTGCTCGTCACCAGAGATCCCGCACAAGCCCCCGTAAAATGTAGAAATGATCGTCGATTCATCGTTATTTTGTGCCTACTAAAACGGTTAGAATTTACGGGGGAACCGCACTGAGCAACTGCCGCAAGTGCATCTGATCTATTTTGCCTTGTGCATTGCGAGGAATCTCACTCACCATCAACCATCGTTTTGGATGCTTATAGTGGCTTAATGGTATGTCCAATGCATCCTTGAGTTGCTGAGCTGTCACCCCTAAATGCTGAGGGGTATAGAGTGCCGTAACGGCTTCACCCCATTGAGCATCGGGCAACCCGATAACGTAAACATCCTTGATCAAACCAGTTGAATACAGCGCTGTTTCTACTTCCTCAGGGAAAATATTTTCGCCCCCCGAGATGATTTTGCGGCTACTGCGGCCTGAAATATGCAGATGGTTTTGCTCATCAAAATAGCCAAGGTCATCCGTATGCAGCATGGGCTGGACAATATGATTCGGATAATAGCCTTGATACATCGAACTCGCTTTAACCATAATGCTGCCAATGTGATGCGCGGTTAAAGGTTTGCCGATGGAATCCAGGATCTCAACTTGGGCATGGGGTAAAACACAGCCTGCATGGAGCCGACCCTGCAAAAAGTCTTGAGGCTTTAAAGTAACAACCTGAGAGGCTGTTTCCGTCATGCCGTAGGTGGGCGCTAGGTTAAGCTGCTGCTGCTGCGCCTGAGCGAGTAAAGTCGGCCACGAAGGGGCACCGCCTAGCAAAATTGTTTGAAATTGCTGAAGCCACGGTATACGGTGAGGCTGCTGCAACAGCCGTTGAAGCTGAGTCGGGACAAGGGATAAGAAGTATGAATGGGGTGTTTCGCTGCTGCTGCTTTCACTTAAAAAAGTGGCCTGTTCACTATTGCTAGACACGCCGCTGATGAGATTGGCAAAGGGGATAATGTGAAGGCGACCGTGGGTAAGAAGCGATCGCAGAAACTGCATCAGCCCACTGACGTGATACAGCGGCAGCACACAGCAGCTATTGACGGATGCCACTTCATAAAAATCCTGAAATCCCTGTACTGAAGCCGTTAAAGTTTTCCAGGTATGGATTGCAAACTTGATTTGCCCTGAAGACCCACCCGTGGGAATCATGATCCAGCCCTTTTCTTGGGCATCCGATGTGCTGAGATTGGGCGGTGTTGGAATAGGCACTGCGCCCCAAACTTGATAGGGCTGTACTAAGTCCAGCACCCGCTGCCATTCTTGGATACTCCAGCTTGGATTGCCTAGAAACACAGGGCATTCTGCAATACAAGCCGCCATAAAGCCTGCCAAAAACTCAATGGGTTCTGTTTGGCAGAGCAAAATGCGAGGGAATTGGTTTTGGGCGGTGAAGGTTGAGAGGCGATCGCAGTAGCCCCGAGTTTGCTCAATCCAGCGCCCCTGATCGGCTCCCAACAGATCAAAGTTTAGAGATTCTTCAAACGCTGCTTGGGCTGAATCGTAGAGAATGCAGACTCTGGATGCGTAGCGATCGCTCATTGTTAGCATGCATGACTATGATTATTGAGCTGGTATAAATTCTACTAAATCACCCAAAAGGGATAAAGTATACTCGGCAGTCTGTGGAATTATTCGTCTGAAGGCAACAATAATTAGAATCCTATGAAAACGAACGCCTACGCAGCTCAAAACGCCACAACTTCGCTTTCACCCTTTAGCTTTCAACGCCGTGATGTCGGTCAACACGATGTCCAAATTGAAATTTTATATTGTGGAGTGTGCCATTCAGACTTGCATACCGTCCGTGGCGAATGGGGTGGTACCACCTACCCTTGTGTACCCGGTCACGAAATTGTTGGACGGGTCGTTAAAGTTGGAGCGCATGTTGAAAAATTTAAGGAAGGTGACACAGCTGGAGTGGGCTGCATGGTTGATTCTTGTCGTACCTGCGCAAACTGCAAAGAAGACCTAGAACAGTTTTGTGAGAAAGGCACAATCTTTACCTATAACTCCCCCGAGAAGCAGACTGGTGGAACAACCTTTGGCGGATATTCTGACAGCATCGTTGTAGACGAAGCGTTTGTACTGCACATCCCCCAAAATTTGGATCTCGCTGCCACCGCTCCACTGCTTTGTGCTGGAATTACCACTTACTCACCCTTGCGCCATAACAACGTGAGCAAAGGTCAGAAGGTTGGCGTTGTAGGACTGGGTGGACTGGGGCACATGGCAGTTAAGCTAGCCAAGGGGTTTGGCGCACACGTTGTGGTTTTTACCACTTCGTCAAATAAAGTTGAAGATGCCCTGCGACTCGGTGCCGATGAAGTCGTCAACTCTAAAAATGCAGATGAGATGAAAAAACACCTCAATAGTTTTCATTTCATTCTTGACACCGTATCTGCGCAACATGACATCAACGCCTACCTCCTACTGTTGAAACGCGATGGCAATCTCACTCAAGTGGGTGTCCCTGCCGAACCGCTTCCCCTTCAGGTGGGTAGCCTAATTTTTGGTCGGCGCAGTCTTAGCGGCTCTCTGATTGGCGGTATCAAAGAAACTCAGGAAATGCTGGATTTCTGTGGTGAGCACAATATCACTTCAGATATTGAACTCATCCCAATCCAGAATATAAATGAAGCCTACGATCGCCTCCTCAAGAGCGACGTAAAGTATCGCTTCGTGATTGATATGGCCTCGTTGAAACAGGCATTGTAAACTATTACAGCGCAAAACTAGATTAGAGATATTAATGACTGCCATCGGATGGCAGAGCGCCATTCCCTTTAGGCTGCTCTCCCGTTGAAGCAATCAACTGTGGTTTGCCAATGGGCACATTCTGATCTTCAAATGCGAGCCGCACCCGATAGCGAAATTCGCGCCCCACGCGCCACTGCTCTAGGGGGACGGTTTTGATCCACACCCGCAGCAGCATTCCTGTATGGGATAAATTGTCTACCCCTAAAACTTCTGGCGGCTCCGGAATTTTAGGCTGCCAAGCAGGGTCTTCGTAGAGCTGCTGCGCCACCTGCTGTAATACCGCCAGTGCCTTTTTAAGATCCGCTTCGTAGGCCACCTCAATCGAAAAATCGACCCGCGACCAGCTTCGGGTGAGGTTTTCGACAGCGGTGATGGAGCTATTGGGCACCGTAATCAGCTTTCCATCGGGGCTACGGAGTTGTGTCACTCTTAAATTGAGATTTTCTACCAGCCCCTGAAAAGAATTGAGCCGCACCACATCGCCCACGGCAAACTGATCTTCGACCAAAATTAGACAGCCATTTACGAGGTCTTTCACAAGGCTTTGCGACCCAAAGGAAATCGCTAAGCCCAAAATGGCTCCCCCTGCCAAAACCGATCCGGTAGGAATGCCCAAAACATTGAGCGCTCCAAGGATACCTGTGATGCTCAGCACAAAGGTGATCAGCCCATCGGCGGCGGTTTTGATGGTCGCCGATCGCAGTAGTCTACGCTGGGAGTCACCCAGTGCCTGGGATAAAAAGTGGCTGTTCGCCCAATTTTGGCTAAAGCGATCGATGAGTCCGTGGCTAATGCGAATGCTTAACCCTGTGGCAAACCAGATCAGTAAAATCTGGACGGGGGTACCCCACAACCAATTTCGGTAGCCCATGAGGTAGGGAATTTGGGAAATGACGATAAAGGTGCCAAAGTACCACAGTAAAACCTGCGCCCAAAACAGGAGCCACCGCAAAGATGAGTACAGCCAAAGCTGTCGTTTGAGGCTTAAAAAACCTTGGAGCGTCAGTAAAAACTGCGATCGCAGTTGCACGACCACTTCTTCTTGTAAATCCGAGGTTTCAGACTCTTTTAGATCTGTTTTAGCCTCTAGCTGGTGGGCTTTTTGCTGCGCCCTCAAGACTTTCCACTTACGACGGAACGATCTCTGAAGCAGCCAGAGTAGACAACTGGCAACGAAAATCATTAAAAACAGCTTAAATGCCGTGAATAGATAGTCTAAAAATACGGTCGGTGACGTCAGTCGAACTTCTTCGGTTAGCTCTTGCTGAAGGCTTTTCTGCCATTGCGTAGCAACATCCGCCTGGGATTGACCGTAGTAGTAAGCATCTAGGTCTGTAACGGTAGCCAACTGAAATTGGCGCGACTGACTATTGGCGACCAACACAAGGGCACCATTGAGCTGACTCACTAAGACCTGAAGCGGCTCTTTGGTTTGCACAAAATGCGTAATGGTTCGATCGAGGGTGCCTACAATTTGGGCGGCTCTCACCTCAACCGGAACTTTATCGCCTGGGCTACTTCGGTTCAAAACCGTTGCAGAGGCTACCTCAAAAAGAGGCTTACCCGTTAGCCGCGATCGCACAGCAGTGACTTCGATATTGCCAAAGCGCGATACTTTGGACGGTAAAAATGAGCTGTTTGCGTTGGTGTTAGTCGAAACCGAAAGCTGGCTAGTGGCTAGTGGCGCAACACTTAAGTTCAGCGCTAGTGTTAAAACGCAAAAAATAACAACTCGAAGTATTCTAGCCATTGGCGATCGCTTAGCTTTGCACCCAAAGTCCGCACCCAGAATCCGCACGCTAGAGCGAAAAACCTTTCTTGAAATCAGCGCGCGTCATGGGTTGAGAAACTTCTAACCCTTCGCCGCCCAAGACCACCAAGGGTTCACCATCAATTGAAACCCAAACTGGCTCTGCGGGGTTTAGGCTGCTGGCAGTATAAATCACCTGACCCAGCCGCGCCTGCATAGAGGTGCTGCCCCCTCCACTCGTAAAGGACTTACTTAGATCTACATGAACACCATCTTTCTCAACTTTAAGAGTGTTGAGCTTTGTTCCATCTGGAATCGAGCTGGTGACATCACTATTCGCGGGTCCCTTGAGTAATCGTTCGACCGTGGCCTTAAGCTGCTCACGGTCAGTACCACCCGCATCAACATCAATTTTTACAGGCGCAAGCTCTAGCTTCTTGCCATTGTTGCGCAGCCAATAGACTTTTGCTTCTGCTTCTGCCGTTGGCGTAGGGTTCGTAACTGCAGCGGAAGGTGTCTCTGTTGGCGTAGGTTCAGCAAAAGGCACAGTAGAAGTAGGCGAAGACCCTGTTTTAGGCGTATCCGTCTCTAAGCAGCCACTTAGCCCAAGTGGCAAAGCTGCTATCAAAACGATGCTAAAGAGCATCCCCACCCTACGCATTCGAGATTTCACCATAAACCAACCGACTCCTCCACTCCAACCTTCATTCTTAGGATACTCTGCTGCTTCACCGGACTGCTGATGCAGCCGATGAGTTCCAGCGTTACTGTACCGCTTCGGCAATCCAGGCTTTGAGGGTCGCAACCAGCTCTGTAATAGGGATCTCGACGGCGGTTTTATCGGCACGTTTGACCACTTCAACCTTGCCTTGCGCCAGCGATCGCCCTGTCACCACGCGATACGGAATCCCGATCAATTCTGAGTCTTTGAACTTCACGCCTGGGCGCTCATCGCGGTCATCGAGCAGGGTTTCAATGCCTGCTGCGTTAAGGTCTTGGTAGATTTGTTCCGCTGCTTCAACTTGGGTTGCTTCTTTGAGGTTGGGGATAACGACAATCGCATGATAAGGGGCGATCGCCACGGGCCAAATAATTCCATCTTTATCGTGGGATTGCTCTACTGCGGCTTGGGCTAGACGGGACACCCCTACGCCATAGCAGCCCATGACCAGAGGAGATTCTTCGCCTTGTTCTGTGGCGAAGGTTGCGCCCAGGGCGGCGGAGTATTTGGTGCCAAGCTGAAAAATATGACCGATCTCGATGCCCCGTGCAGTTTTGAGCAGTTGAGTGGGGTCATGGGCGGCGCGATCACCTGCGGTGGCTTTGCGGACATCCACAGCTTTAGCCAAAGTCAAAGATGAACCCCAGTTGGCACCGACAAGATGCTGGTGAGGCGTATTGGCTCCCGTTACGAAGTTCTTTAGCTCCACCACAGTTTGATCTGCCAAGCGCAAAAACTTGGGTGCAACGTTAGGCTTAGCCTGAATCAAGCTATCTGCAAGATCTGGGCCTAGATAACCCACAGGGAGAGGACTTGCTGCCCATTGGGATTGAGTTTCAGTGTCGGCAATAGCCACAGTCAAAACGGTCTTCGCTTTATAGTCTGCGGCAACTTTACTTAACTCGTTGACTAGCTTGACCTCATTGACGGCCTGGTCGCCGCGAATGCTGACTAGCACCAAAACCAATTGACCATTATCAAAGGTGGCTTGATACAGAACATTTTTAACGATGGTGGTTGCATCGCAACCTAGCTGCTGGCAGAGGGCTTCAATGGTATTGGCGTTAGGTGTGTCTTTGACTTCGCCTGTGGTAAAAGCAGAGGCGACGGCTTCTGGGGGGAGGGCGATCGCCTTTTCAACGTTAGCAGCGTACTTGCCGTCCTCGGTATAAAGCACCTCGTCTTCACCCGCATCGGCTAAAACCATAAACTCATGGGAGCCAGACCCACCGATCGCTCCAGAGTCGGCTTCTACAGCCCTAAAGGTTAGCCCTGATCGCCGCAGAATATTGGTGTATGCCTGGTACATCTGCCCATAGGTTTCCTTCAGGCTTTCCACATCAGAGTGGAATGAGTAGCCATCCTTCATAATGAATTCGCGGCCTCGCATCAGGCCAAAGCGGGGGCGAATTTCGTCACGGAATTTGGTTTGTACCTGGTACAGATGCAGCGGAAGCTGACGATAGGAGCGAATCATATCGCGAGCGACGGCGGTAATCACTTCTTCGTGGGTGGGGCCTAAGCCCAGTTCTCGACCTTGGCGATCTTTGAGGTTAAACAGAATGCCTTCGGCCTTGTAGGTGTCCCAACGCCCCGATTCTTGCCAAAGCTCGGCAGGCTGAATTTGGGGTAGCAAACATTCTTGTGCCCCCGTCGCATCCATTTCTTCACGGACAATCTGCGTCACTTTTTTAAGCACGCGCCACATCAGCGGCAGGTACGCATAAACCCCGCTGCCAATGCGGCGAATATAGCCCGCTCTTAGCAATAGCTTATGGCTGGGGATTTCTGCCTCTGCGGGATCTTCGCGCAGGGTGACAAATAGCATTTGAGAGAGCCGCATTGCTTCCTTGGGATTTGGCGAACAACAGTAGTGCAATTGTATAGAGCTTCTAAACTAACCCTTCGAGAGTATTACTAAACTCCTCGTAAGGTTTAACACCAACAATAGTTTGAACCAATTCGCCCTGCTTAAAGTACAGCACCGCAGGAATGCTCCGTAGGCCAAAGCGTTTTGCAACAGGCTTATTGGCATCAATGTCGAGCTTGAGTATTTTAGCGCGATCGCCATATTCACCCGCCAATTGATCGATCAAAGGCCCCACCAGCTTACAAGGGCCACACCACGTTGCTGTACAGTCCACCACCAGCACAGGCTCCGTTTCCAGCAAAGAATCCAATTCAGCCTCATCTTGAATAAACGCTGTTGTCCCCATGCTCATGTCTCCCAATATTTTGAACTGCGCTCTTTGACCTTATCTCGAAAGTGCAGACATTCTCCATCTATCATTTCAACCCATCACTGAACCTGCTATTAGCCATCAGAATTTATTTACTCGAGAGCGTGAAACCCGCCAGCAGAGTGCTGTAAAGTTACAGATATGTATGACGATGATGACCTAAACCTGCTTAATGCGGACGATACACTCGAAAGTCCGCTCGACCGCCTTGCGCCGATTGACGATCCGGCTGCTGAAGCGGACAAGCCTGATGTAGAAGAAATGCTGGGTCTATTGACCTCCGCAGAAGTGCCCCAACGCATGATGGCGGCACGAGCCTTCTGCGAACTCCAAGACGAACGGGCAACACCACAGCTCATTCATCTGCTAAGTGACGGCTGCCCACTGGTGCGGGTGAGTGCCGCCTACGCCCTAGGCCGTAACCCTAGCCTAGATGCCGTGGAGCCTTTGATTGAGCAGTACCACCACGACTGGAATGGCTATGTGCGCAAAGGCGTGGTGTGGGCCTTGGGCAACTGCCGCGATCGCCGTTCTCTGTCGCCCCTTATCGAAGCCCTTCAGACCGATATTTCTGCGGTGCGGCTATGGGCAGCGAGTTCCCTTGGGCAAATGGCGGATGTAGATACCGAAACCGCAGCAGAGGCAATTCCAGCCGTAGCAAATGCTCTAGAGCAAGATTCACTGCCTGCGGTACGAAGCAACTGCGCGTGGTCGATTGGTCAGCTTTGTCAGGCCGTTCCGGTGAGTGGGGTGTATCGCGAGGCGATCGCCGCTTTAATTGCCGCCCTCTGTGACCCAGACTTAGGCGTACAAGAAGACGCAAAAAGCGCCCTGCTGAAGCTAGGCGACCCCAGTGGGCTACAGGCGATCGAGGAGATGGAGCTAGGGCTGCTGTAGAAGAAGGCATCCCCAGCAAGTTCTAGGCTCGGCTACTTCACCTTCAGCGCGTTGCGAAACGCCACAGCAGCATCAAACTGATCTGGCATCAAGGCACAGCGAACTAAGAGGTCAATCTCTAAGTTGGGTAACACAATGCTGCGGCTGATCTGCTGATATTCTCCATCTTGAAAACAATAGAGGCGCAGTGTTTCCCCTTCCCAAAACCAAACCTCCGGGATTTCTAACCCTTTATAGACCGATAGTTTGTCAATACCGCCACTGG
Organism: Thermosynechococcus sp. WC_1; assembly: GCA_020058975.1. Taxonomy (GTDB): domain Bacteria; phylum Cyanobacteriota; class Cyanobacteriia; order Thermosynechococcales; family Thermosynechococcaceae; genus JAAURS01. The sequence goes on from JAGVDA010000566.1 coordinate 11,728, forward strand.
TTAATGCTACCTCAATCGCTAAATCTGGAAATTCTTTAAGCTGATTGATGCAATAGCTTTCATCCGCCTCTAGCCCACGCTCTTTTGCCTGTTTTCGATACGTTGTAGAACCACAGGCATAGAGCCTTGTATTGGTTTCAATCGAAAATAGCTCAATCAAACGCCCCAAAATAGACTTGAGCTGCTCATGTTCTGGCGATGGCATAAAAAACTCTAGGCATCCTTGAAAGTAGGTCAAACGCAGCCCAGGTACGTTGTCTAACGTTGAGCGCAGCGTCTCATACTGTTGCCAACCGATATCGCTCAAAACAAGCCGCTGCTCTGAGTCTATTAATGGCGTTGTTGGGGAAGCAATCATTGGTTTTACATCGCTGCAATAGCTAACCCCAGCAGTATTTCTAGGGTATTCAAGAACAGCCTAACGCAGCAAGGCAAGGGACTGAAGCATACTTTAGAATCTTAGATCTTTCAGAAGCGCTCGATGTTTGCCAATCGGGGCGATCGCATTTGCCGCAATCATTCCACTTGCCGCCACTGCGGGTAGACCAATCCCAGGGAAACTA
>JAGVDA010000085.1 GCA_020058975.1 Thermosynechococcus sp. WC_1
AATCAGCGCAATTCAAACACTCCATCAGGGCAGGTACCGCCCGAGCATCACCCAACTTGCCTAACGCCCGTGCCGAATTGCGCCGTAAAGGGTAGCCGCCTTCCGGCGTGCGATCAGACTCATCTAAGAGGGTTGCAACCAGCGCATCTACCGCCGCTGGGGTGCTAACGCGAAACCGCCCGAGCCACCAAGATGCATAGTAGCGATCGCCCTGGTCAGGGTTAGAAAGATTGGCGATCGCCTGTTCGACTGTTAGGGGCTGATCTGAAGAGGGTGGAGTTGGCGACGGGTCTAAGTCTTCTAGGGAGTGGGGAGGCTGCATAGGTTTGGCGCAATGAATCTCAAAGAATAGTCGTGACCGAGGATAAGATCTATTTTTTCTAAAATCCTTTTATATCAAGGGCTACAGGCTCTTATTATGTCGTCTTTGGGGAAGTTCTCAAAATTTTTTAGAGAAACTTGAGAAATTTTGATCTAAGGGGCTGGCAAGCGCGTACTAATGACAACTGAATGAAAAGCAACATTCAAACTACAGCCACCTGACTCATTAATTCTGGAGAAACATTATGAAAAAGCAACTTGTCGCCGCATTATTCCTAGGACTTGGCTTAGTCTCCACAAACAGCCTATCTGGATATGCGTATCAAAATCACTCCAATATTTCAACTGCTGCTACCAGTGAAGTCAGCCTCACAGAAGCAGAACTTAATAACAATCTTAAAGATACCAAATTCCAGAAAGCTAATACCAACAGTTCATTTCAAATCGCACGTGCTACAGGAAAAATCACGACAAAATTTGCACACCTTAAAAATAATGCTGGATATGTTGTGCGATATACATTCCAATATACGTTAAACAATGTGCCGAAAGTAGAAACAGGCACTCTCAGCCTTGGCTTTTCTAAGAAGTTCACATTACCAAGAGAAGGAAAAGACTTCACCCTCAAGGTTCAGCCTGTCGGTCGTCGCAATTTTGTCATTGATACAAAATTATCGATCAATGATTACTGCTTTTCTACTAAGGGCACCATTTTTAACCCAAGCTTCACCACACCAGGAGCAATGGCGACGTCTGAAGGGCCACAGTGTGACTGGTAACTGAATCGGGGAAATAGTCAAATCTGGATTATGGCTAGAACCTAGGTGTCCAAGGGGGTACGGTTTTAGGGGGTTTCAGCCTGCCTTTAAGACGATACATCCCTGATCAACGCCTAGATCAGCTCGACTAGAGAGCTGAAGCAACCAATCTTCGTTACCCCCGTAGACGTTTACCTATTTTTAGAGAAACTTGAGAAATTTTGATCCAAGGGGCTAGCAAGCGCGTACTAATGACAACTGAATGAAACATTCAAACCACAGTCATTTCACCCACTAACTTTAGGAGAAATATGAAAAAGCAAAGTATCGCAGCATTATTTCTAGGACTTGGCTTAGCATCTCTGGGCAGTCAGTCTATGCCTCTTGCAGCCCAGGCTCAGTCATCCTCGGTAATTCCAGGCAAGCAGTGTATCTTCAACAATGGTGCCTTCTCCTTAAAAGTCGATTGGTACAACCCCGGCTCAGTAGTTTTCACGGGTAACCCCGCAACAGAAACCAACGACTACTCAAAATATTCGATCGCAGGAAAACCTGTTCAGACGCAGAATAATGTCACACTTGGGACGAGTGCCTGCACTGAAGGGGCGAATCGCGTCGCAGTGGTAAGAATTGTCGGTCAAAAAATTGCCAATAAGGCGATCACATATGCCGCCGGAACGGGTGTTGGCATCCTCACGGGGGTTGCAGGTGCCTTCGCCTGTGTTGGGACTGCTGGGGGAGCTTGTCCAGCAGCGGCAGCCGCTGTTGCAGCCGCTGCTGGAGGGGTCACTACAGCCGTAACCGATGCGCTCCCCGATGTCGCAGAAATTTCCTATATTGGCTCACCTGGAACCCAAAATTATTTAGATTTGGACGGCACAATCTGGCAAATGGGCATTGCCAATAATGTGCCTTTGAGCAATAGCCGTGGATTTAGTAAAGTCGCTACATTCTTTACGGGCGGAGAACCTGGCCCAAAAAGCATCAGCTTTAGCAATCAAGCCGGTTATGTTGCCTCAATGCAGGTGATGTACTTTCAAAAACAGTATTTTGGGGGCAACTTTGTGGACATGCCCGTTGTCTTAACGTCTGGGAATATCTCCGTGGGGCGTACGGTTCATATCAATGTTCCAGTAGCCATTTCTACCAATCAACCCATTCAGGTCTTCATCACAGGCGTGGGGACTATCAAAAAACAGGTTCTCGGAACGACTGTTCCCGCAAACTTCTCTGGCAATAAATGCTACAAGGCGTTTGGAACCATCTTTAATGCTCAAGGTAGCACTTGCCAATAGCGCACCTGCCCATCATAGAAAGCTGGGACAAGCGTTGATCAAAGACAAGACAAGCAGGTTGGGTGTCTTTACTCGCTCCAAGACGATCAATCAAATTGCTTTGATTGCAAAGGTTGCGACAGAGCCATCTAAAATTTGGGCTAATCATCACGGCTTGATCAAACAGAGACGAATCAGGCGATCACCAATACTATGACTTAGTGACCTGAGCGACGCGCTTGAATTCATTTGAAATACTATTTTGCCAACGCCAGAATACTTTATAGGAGAACGTACTTTGTACCTAAAACATCGCAGCATTGTCAATGCTAAGAAACCTCGACTTTTGAGTCTTTTGATCGGGTTCATCCCTGCTTTTGTCGCGCCTATCTCCATGCTTGTATTGCCCAGCAAAATGTTGGGCGCATCTCAAGATCGGCCTGTCTATGTTGTTGCCCACCGTTGTAACACAGGCAGTCAGGCAACAAGCGCAGTGAAAAATCAGGGTGTCAATGCGATCGAAGCAGATTTTATGTACGGTCGCCCAGACGTCGGGTCAGCGAAGGATTGGTATCTTGCTCACGATAACGTACTGGTTGATTCTGTCAGACTGAAGGACTGGTTAAAGGATGTCAGTCAAGAAGCATCTCGTGTAGCCTCACCGCTCACCCTTTTACACGTTGATATTAAAACGCCTGATGCTCCACTAGAAGACTTGTTTGATCAGCTTAAAGCAGAGCTTCCCACAGTCAATTTAATCTTTGATATTGGATTGGT
>JAGVDA010000084.1 GCA_020058975.1 Thermosynechococcus sp. WC_1
AGAAATCAAGGGTACCCCAACGCAGGAGATACAGCCCTGGATCAACGGCATTCCACTGCCCATTGCTTTTAGGGTGTGGCGGCGTCTGGCTCATGGGCTTCTGTCAAAACCTTCAAACGAATCAGAACAGGATGTAGATTATTCTCTCCAGATCCCCAGTCTAGTTCTAGCGTGTCGGTGGTCAGTTTTTCGAGAGACTGCAAAAGTTGCCGAAGTTGAGGCGTACTCGAACCACTGTCTACATAAAGGCGCTCTGAGAGCTTGCCTAAGCGCTTCCAAGTCATGTGGAGCTTTGCCATGCACTGCTCTAGTTGGGCAGCCTGATGTACTAAATCAGCGGCAGTGTTAAGGCAACCCACCCGCAGGGCTTCTTCTAGCGCCTGCTCTAGGTCAATGCCACTGTCTTCTAAAGCCTGCACATGGGCAGAAGAATCTAGGTATTTTGCTAAATACTTAGCTTCAGCCGTCACCTGTTTGAGGGTTTCGATGTCAGGGCTTTCTGTCAGTTCTGCTTGCAGTATGGTTTGGTGTTCGGGCGGGAGCTTTTCTAGCTCGTGGGCGAGTGGCGCAAGGTAGCGGCTGGGGATGGTGTTGTTTGCTGCCTTCGTTTTGATTTCGGCTGGAATTAATGTTGACGACATCCCCGTCCAATCATCAGAAAGCTGACGCACTTCGCGACGGGTAATGCGTTTGCCGTCTCGGGCGGCTTCGGTGATCATCTGCTGCACTTCTGGTTCGGCTTGGGCTGTTTCTAAGAATGCCGATTTGCTGAAGAGGTTCATTGATTCTGGCTCTAGCTTGCCATCTGCCAAAAGGCTGTCGGCACTGTTGGCTAGCTCCATCAGACGATAGGCTTGGGTTTTGCTGATTTCATGGTTTTGGAGCCAGTTGAGAAACCCAACCCCTCGGCCTTCGCCGCCCCGCTTCTCGCGATCGCGCACCGCCTTCAAAATCCGCCCGCGCCAGATTTCGGTTTGCAGATCAAAGCGATCGCAGACTTGCCAGACCGTCTCCACCTGCTCTAAAAAGTCAAAATCCGTTAAATCTTCGTTCTCAGGATCAGGGAGCTGAAGCTCTAAATTTTCGGGATTTGCCGCAAGGGGCTGGATGAGAGTAGACGGTGGGTCTGAAACAGGAGCCATAGCCAACAGCAGAATTTTGAGTAGTGACGCCTCATTATGCCACGTCTGTTAGGGAGGCGTTGTTGAAGGTGGGCAATCTGCCCACCCCTCAAATCGCTGTGGCAGAGGTCGAAGCCTCCCTATCTTTGCGCCCTATCCAGTTGGCCTGAAGCACATCCGTCGCGTCAGCTACCGCCAGTGGGTAGTCAAACAAGTAGCCCTGCGCTGCCTTACAGCCCAGCGATCGCAGCAACCGTAGCTGCTCAGTCGTTTCAACCCCCTCCGCCGTAACTGTGAGGTCAAGGCTGTGCGCTAGGGCAATGAAAGATTGAATCTTTTCAACGTCTCTTGAACCTGCATAAAGATTGCGAATAAATGACTGATCAATCTTGAGGATGTTTAAAGAAAGCAGCTTCATCTGCTTTCGAGCGCTATTGCCGCTGCCAAAGTTATCTATCGCAGTTTTGACCCCTAGCAACCGTAATGCGCGTAACACCTTTGCCGCCTCGTACACATCTTGCAGAATCGTCACTTCGGCTACTTCAACTTCCAAAAACTGAGGCTCAAGGCTCGTTTGGCTCAAGACCTTCTGAATGGTTCTTACTAAATTAGGTTGATAAAACTGACGTGAGGAAAGGTTGATCGAGACACTCAGGGGGCATAGCCCTGCACCATGCCACTGCTGAATCTGAAAACAGACCGTCTTTAAAATCCAGCGACCAATCGGAAAAATGAGATCGTTTTGATCTGCAAGCGGAATGAATTCTGACGGATAAATAAACCCGCTCTCTGGATGTTGCCAGCGCAGCAGCGCTTCCATGCCTGTGATGTTGTTTGTCTTCAGATCAATTCTGGGCTGGTAGTACAGCAGAAATTCATCTTGATCTATCGATTGGTGCAGATTTTGCGCTGACTTAAACAGCAAATGAAACTTAGATGGAGCGTTGACTTCTAAAGAACGTAAGGGCTGAAGTCCCTGCGCTTTAAGCTGCATTAGGGCAAGCGGTTCAGACTGAGAAAGAATAACCTGTTCAGCAGCCACAGATATCCCTTCCCAGTGGCATTGAAAATAGCTGCACTGAAAACGGCCTAAGGGTAAAAACAGAAGCTTTCCCAGAAAGCGGTCTGAAGCCCTTCGTTTTACCCGCGTTAAGGAATACCCACATTGAGGGCAATGGCTTCGGTTCCACCAAACAGACAGCAGCAGGCGCAGACTTACAAAAGTAACGCTGACCAGAAGGAAAACCTTGAACAGAAGCATATTTTTAAGGGAGCAATGTTGCGATCGTAGTACGACTTTATAGAGACCCCCCTTCAGCGTTTGGTCGGTATAGCCCCCTCGCTGAATCAAACTGCTTTTTACAAGCTACTCCTGATCTAACAGATATTTTGCTCACCGGCTACATTGAAGCGTCGATAAACGGTTGTCAACCCCGCTTCATCTCCAACATTGCCTGGAAACAGCACCACAGGTAGGTTAGGAAACAGTGAATGCTCAGGTGTGGTTTGAACCACAGAACAGCCTGGAATGACTTGACCCAGCAGCCAAGCTGTTCTGAGATTAAGCCCCGTACTCAAAACATCGTTAGACGTAATACCGCCTTTGCTAACCAAATAGCCGATGCTGGGCGGTAAACCTTTGACAACGTCCATCAGCATAGCCGAAACCCTTTCGCCAAACTGAAGCCGTGTTTCAGGGTCTGCAAACTGAAGTTCTTCACGACTGGTATACACGATAGGCGTTTGCCCTTGTGCATGAACGGTTCTTACTCTCGCTAGGGTTTCTTTCAGGATCGCCGCATAGGTATCTGGAGCATCTCGCAGGGAGCTAACTTGAACTTCAATCCCTGTGATCCCAGGCTGCTTCAACAGATCAGAGAGCTGCTCAGTGGTTTTTTTGACATGAGAACCTACAATGAAAACGCCAGGCTGCTGGCCTCTCACATACTGAGCCATCTGTTCGGGGGCAATGGGTTGAGGCGGCAGTTGAGCTAGGGCGGTCAAAAGACTAGCTGCACTGCGGAATAAAAAGCGTTTTCCCTGGGCGGCGGCGGCTAAAACATCTTGGGCAAATTGGTCTAAATCACTTTGCTGCTCTGCATCAACGACAACGCATTGGTTATGAGAGAGTTTGAGTAGCCGCTCTAAACTCCCCGCGCGCAGATCTTCGAGTACAAAGCGTTCTACGGTGTCGGCGGCAATTTTACCGGCTGTTTTTTCTGCCACATAGTCGGGTAAGTAGCTATGGGTATATCCAAACACAGAGTCTTTGGCAAACTCGGTTTTATGAACGGGCGTGGGCACACCATCTACCATTAAATAGTGAACGCTATCGCGGGTAATGCGTCCGCCTTCAAAAAAGGCAGGAACCAAAAAGTGTGCGTCAAACGGCCCTAGAGCTTCGGCAATAACATCCGTTTCGATGGGATAGTGCCCCCGCAAGGTTGAGTCAGAACGGCTGACCACCAGAAAATCTTGAATGGATTCGGCAGCTATCGCCACTTTTAAGTTTTCACAAACGTCTCGCGTCACCTGCGCGGCGGCTTCTGGTGTAAGCGCACGGGTATTGGTCAAAACAAAAAAAATCGGTGCGGCGTTGGCTAACCCGATTCTCAGGGTTTCGACATCCCAGCGCGTCAGCAGCAAACAGCTATGAACCGTCTGGGATCCGGTGGGATCGTCGTCAAGCACAATAATTTTGGGTCGCTGCGTCATGACGTCTCTCATAGATAAGGGAAAGGAGAACCAGCACTTCTGATCAATCAGAGATCCCCATTATTTTAGGTGCTTCAGGGACGCTCAGAACTTTCAAGCAGATAAGTGGGCAATCCGTCGATGCTGTGCTGGTTTTTTTGCTGCTGATACTGCCGTACACCTTCGTCTCCTTTGGCCTTGGCCCAGTCTAGGAGGGTTTGGCGATCGCCCTGGTAGTCGAGTAGCGGCACCCCAAAACCACAGGAGGTCTGCACCTGATCAATATCAAGAACAATAATTTGACGCGTTCCGGGCAGCAGGTCAAAGGATGAGACATAGTGATTCCACTCCGGCGCATGGGGACGAATTACATGCCCTTGCCCATATAGCCTTAGAATCAGCGGCTCATCCGAAAAACTGCAAAACATAATAGTGATTCGCCCATTCTCTTCAAGATGGGCGCTTGTTTCATTACCGCTTCCGGTCAGATCTAAGTAAGCCACCTGGTTGGCAGCCAAACAGCGAAAGGTATTAATGCCCTTAGGAGATAGATTAATGCGCCCCTCTTTGGGCGACGTAGCCACAAAAAAAAGAGACTGCGCTTGAATAAAATCGACTAAAGACTGCGATAAGTCTGTATAAAATTTAGCCATTTTGTTGATTCTTTAAGGAGCATGCATTAATATCTTCGCTAAGTAACTTTACTTAAGCTGCTGAACACAATTTTACAACTTGGATAGTAGAACACAAATGAAGAACCGTTTTAAAGCCGCTACCTTAGCCGTAGCTGCGTTCAGCATTCTTTCGCTGACCGCCTGTGGCGAAGAAGTCAAAAATGCCACCGAAGGCGCAAAAGATACCGTTGGTAAAACCGCTGCCGAAAGCGCTCAAAAGGCGAGTGAAGGCGCAATGAAAGCTGGCGAAACCGCTCAAAAAGCTGGCGAAACTGCCATGAAAGCCGCAGATACTGCCAAAGTCGCGGCGGGTGACGCTGCCGACAAAGCGAAGGGTGCTATGAGCCTGGTTGCGTTAAAAGACAGCATCCCAGGACTGAAAGATAGCGCTGCTGCTGCAATGACTGCTGTTAAAGCAGGTGACTTTAAAACTGCCCAAGCAGAAGTAACCAAACTGCAAGAGTCTTGGGGAAAGGTCAGCGAAATGGTTAAGACAAACTCTAGCGGAAGCTTTGAAAAAGTTACCACCACACTCAAGACCGTCCAAACCGATCTTAAAGCGCCTACCCCAGACAAAACTAAAGTTTTGGCTGACCTAACGTCTTTATCTTCTGCGGTCTCGGGCTTAGTTGCCGTCAAGTAACTGAGCAGATTAAACCTGCACATTACAGGAGGAGTTGGGGGCATAGTACCTTCTCCTGTCTGCGGCGGGGGGTTCAATTGAGTCAAAATGGCTTATGACGCAAGCCATGATAAAAAGCCCCTGTCCTAGGACAGCAGCTTAAAAAGTAGAGCAAAAATGCACGAGGTCAGAGGAATTTTGAGCGTTGATTGAGCTTAATAGGCTAACGTTTCGAGGGTTTGACGCAGATAGAGCTGCACCATCGCATCCAATGTCCCTTCCGAGCTTTTAGGTTCAATTTTTCGATCTAGCACCCATCGCTTAAAGCCTGATGTGTCAGAAATAGCCTGCCGAAGTTCACCCCAATACTTTCCGTCTGCTCGAAAAGCAGGAACCTGAGGCGTTATAGTCTTGAGCTGATTCATCGTTATTTCTCCGCTCAGAGCAAAGGAAGTTAATTCAGTCACCTTTATCTACAGCAGTGTGAACAGACTGAAGATGCTGCATCACTTTGCTGAGATTTGTAAAGGCCACACCTAAGAGTGTAGACAACTCTTGGCATGATATGAGCATAATGAAAAATTTGTTTGATGTTTGTTGTCGAGACTACCGAATGATAGTCCGTTGAGCATGGCAGCAAACAAGCGGGTGTCACTGGGCATAATAGGCACTGCTGGGCATCTTTCACAATCCATTCAACACCGTTTATGCCGACAGCCAACCTATCCGAAGGGCTAAATACGCAAGGCTATTCCTCGGCAGCGCTTTGGGTTGTTGTCGTGAATTACAAAACCGCATCTTTGGTACTAGACTGCATTACGTCTCTGATTGCAGAGCATCAGCGCGGTATTCAGATGTCAGTGGTGATTGTCGATAATGCGTCTGGGGATGGGTCTTTAGAAATATTGCGGCAAGGGCTCATAGCGCTTCAGAACCCGAATTGGATTCGGGTGGAGCCACTGCCAAAAAACGGTGGGTTTGCCTACGGCAATAATGTAGTGCTGCAACAGGCGTTAGAAGCACAGCCGCCACCTGACTATATTTTGCTGCTGAACCCAGATGCTGCAGTGCGTGAAGGGGCGATCGCCCCCCTCATCCAATTCCTAAATGCAAACCCCAAGGTGGGCTTAGTGGGCAGCCGTCTTGAAGACCCAGATGGTACGCCACAAACGTCTGCATTTCGGTTTCCGTCAATTTGGAGCGAGTTAGATCATGGGCTACGCTTAGGCGCGGTATCTCGGCTCTTAGCGCATCGAAAATTGGCAATGCCCACCACTTCAGAACCCTACCCTTGTGACTGGTTAGCAGGTGCCAGCCTATTGATGCGTCGGGAGGTTTTGACGACGGCAGGCTTATTTGATGAGAACTACTTTTTATACTTTGAAGAAGTCGATTTTTGCCATCGCGCACAGCAGGCGGGTTGGCAATGCTGGTATGTGCCCCAAAGTCGCGTAGTGCATTTAGTGGGGCAAAGTACGGGCGTAACCGATACGCGGCGATCGCCCCAAAGAATGCCGCAATATTGGTTTGAATCGCGCCGTCGTTATTTTTTGAAATTTCATGGTGTCGCCTATGCCGCCGTTGCCGATTTACTGTGGATGTTAGGCTTTTCGCTCTGGCGGATCCGGCGCTGGCTCTTTAGAAAACCCGACACCGATCCACCCCATTTTTTATGGGACTTTTTTTGCAACAGTCTCTGGGTTAGACGAGGGATATCGTGACGGATTCCTCTCATGAAAGGATTGGGCTATGGGCGCAAATCCACGAAGATTGGGTGGCTCATGGGCGAGACTGGACAAAGCCAGGGTTTCGGGCTGTGGCAGCTCATCGGTTTGGGGTTTGGCGAATGCAGGTGCAGCCCAAGGTGCTGCGCGCGCCCCTGAGTGTGCTGTACAAAGCCATGTATCGTAAGGTTCGCAATGGCTACGGCATTGATTTGCCCTATACGGTGCAGCTAGGCCGCCGCGTTGTCATTGAGCATCAGAGTGCGATCGTGGTTCACGGTCACTGCCGCATTGGAGATGACTGTATTTTGCGTCAGGGCGTTACCCTGGGCAATCGTTATCTGGATTGCCCATTGGAAGCGCCAACCTTAGGCCATCGGGTCAATGTGGGGGCAGGCGCTAAGATTTTGGGCGGCGTTACCCTAGGTGATGATGTCAATGTTGGTGCCAATGCCGTTGTGCTGATTGATATTGCAGCAGGGCAGACGGTAGTGGGCATTCCGGCTCGGGTTTTGAAGGCTCAGGAGCTGTAGCGCAATGACGAGTATGTCTCATGAAATTGGCATTGTGGTCATTGGGCGGAATGAGGGCGATCGCCTCATCACCTGCCTCAATTCTGCGATCGCCCAGTCATCGCACCTCGTCTACGTCGATTCTGGCTCTATAGACGGCAGCGTAAGGTCTGCAAAAAAACTGGGGGTTGAGGTCATCGAGCTAGATTTAGCAATCCCGTTTACTGCTGCTCGCGCCCGTAACGTGGGCTTTAAACGTCTGCTGGAGCGGTACCCCAACCTAGGCTATGTCCAGTTTGTAGATGGGGACTGTGCGCTAGAGCCAGAATGGTGCGATCTCGCTTTAGCCGTTCTTCAGGCTGACTCTAGCATTGCCGTGGTGTGCGGACGACGACGAGAGCGATTCCCAAATGCCTCTATATTTAACGCCCTTTGTGACCTCGAATGGAATACGCCCATCGGCGAAGCCCTGGCCTGCGGTGGCGATGCTCTCATGCGAGCTGCCGCATTTCAAGAAGTGGGGGGCTATACTGAGCAGCTCATTGCGGGGGAAGACCCGGAGATTTGTCTGCGACTGCGGCAGCAGGGATGGCGCATTATGCGAATTGACCAAAACATGACCTGGCATGATGCCCAGATGCTGCACTTTTCGCAGTGGTGGCGGCGGGCGATTCGGGGGGGGCATGCCTACGCTGAAGTGTCCTGGCTTCATCGCCATGACCCTGAAAGATTTTGGCAAAGAGAAAGCCGTCGGATTTGGGTTTGGGGCATAGGGGTGCCGCTCTTAAGCTTTGCTCTATTGCCCATCACGCATTTTTGGAGTGGTTTGCTGGGTTTGCTGTATCTGCTGCTGCTGCTTAAAACCTATCGGCAAACCCGTCACCGATGTCCTGAGCTTCTCGCGTTTTACTATGGGTTATTTTGTACGCTGGCAAAGTTTCCAGAACTTCAGGGGCAGCTTTGGTTTCATATCAATCGACTGAGGGGCGATCGCAGTTCTCTGATTGAATACAAGTAGAGCAAAAAAATGCTGATGGTATAAACACCATCAGCATTTGCAATAGGAGAGATCTTAAAACGGTTAAGAGAATATGTGGCGAGAAACCGTTCTTTTTATTAGTGACAGTAGGGCGTTACGTCTTCTCCACATTCATCTGCCAAAAACGTTAAGGCTCGGAATCGCAGCTCTACAAACTGTTTGTAAAGCGGATTGAGTTTACACAGTGCTGGAATGTGGACTACCTTTCGACCTAGCAAAAATACATCGCGCTCAAAGGGGCAAGTCATTGGAATTAATCGACAAATCAACCGAGCCGTTTCGGGATCTTTGAGGTTGATTTGGTTAAGCGCGGGGCTAAATAGCTTTTGAATAAGATAGCTGGAGGAAATGCTCGTCAACAAAAAATGTTTTGAAGCAGGGGTAGCGCTTGTCGCATTAATCATGATGCTTAGACACTAAAAAACTCAGGAAAGGCGTCTCAAGAGATGCAGCGATCTCCTTAATGAGATTCTTCAAGAGAGAAGTAAAAGCCGAAGAGGAAACAAATCGTCCAGATGCAGACAATTTGGAGTTCGAGAAACTCAAGCAAAGACAACATACTTTAACCTTGCTGTAGAAAATTTTGGGAAGAACCGCCGTCAAGAAGTGACTCAAAATGAACTTTCCCATGGCTTTATTATGGACAAAGCATCTTCATCGCACATGGGAGAATATACGGATTTAATGGCTTAATGTATGGATAGCCTATCCGCAATAGTTCGGACAGTTTTTCGGAGCGAGGCTGAAACCCTTGATTTATCGTTAGTCACTGTGCCGAACAAAAGGGCTGAAACCCTTATTCTGTCGTTGCCTATTTAAAACTGTCCGGAGTATTGTTTGCTAAAATCGGAGAATTGAACTTGTCGATGATAGAGGGCGATCAAGTAATCCATGGTGCTGCGATCGTTTGCTCTAGGTTTTACGAATTGGTGATTGTGTAGTTCGCTTGAGCTGAACGATAAACGCTTTATGAGCATTGCTATGATTGGCTAGATGAAACCAAAATAAGAAGCCTGTGCCTCGTAACGATATTGACCGCATTAGAGAGAGAATTCGACTCCAGCAATACGACAGTCAGCCCATGCCATGGAAGAGATGGCAGAAGATTTTCTGACAATCTTGGATGTAGAAGAGGCTATCTTGACGGGTCAAGTCACCCAAGTTGAAAAAGACGACCCCAGAGGTACAAAATATGTAGTAGTGGGAACATCACTTGATCGCCAAACTCCCGTTGGAGTGGTTGGGTGCTTTTCCAGTAGCGGACTCTATCTCATCATCACCGTTTACGAAGTTACAGAATTTAAGGTCTAACGTTATGTACGGATACCCATGCGAATTTTGCGAAGGCACCGTTCAAGCACGAACCGTCAAGCGCGAAGCCTTCAAACATCGAGATGGATTTGTGATCCTTGAAGACGTGACCATTGGCGTATGCGATAACTGTGGCCATCGATACTACTCAGCCAATATTCTTCATGCCGTCCATGCGGTGGCATTTGATCAACGAATCGTTACGCCAACACATTGCCTAACAGCGAAAGCCATTAGAAGCAACCTTAAGCCGAGTTTTGCGTGAAGAGCGCTAGCAAAATATTTGTCATCAACTAGAGAAATCACTGCTTCTAAACAATGTCTTCAACACAGCCCCATTACAACGCTTCCAGTACCTGGACTGAAATTGTGCGCCTTCTGCGTTGGAATAAGCCAGAAGGTCGCCTTATTTTAATGATTCCGGCGTTATGGGCGGTGGTACTTGCCAGTGCAGGCAAACCCCCTGCGGTATTGGTATTGGTCATTATTGCAGGCACCATTGCCACAAGTGCCGCAGGCTGCGTTGTCAATGACCTATGGGATCACAACATAGACCCTAAAGTTGAGCGAACTCGTACCCGTCCGCTTGCTGCCCGAACCCTAACCCTAAAGGTTGGCGTTATTGTGGCAATCATCGGCTTTTTATGTGCCTTTGGCCTATCTCTGTTCCTAAACCCCTTAAGCTTTTGGCTCTGCGTCGCCGCAGTCCCTGTTATTGTTTTATATCCGGGTGCTAAGCGCGTATTTCCAGTGCCGCAGTTGGTGCTGTCGATCGCCTGGGGATTTGCCGTACTCATTAGCTGGAGTGCCGTCACGGGTAGTTTCAGTCAAGGCACCTGGCTATTGTGGGGCGCAACGGTTTGCTGGACTTTAGGCTTTGACACCATTTATGCCATGCCCGATCGCCCTGATGACAAAAGACTGGGCGTTAACTCTAGCGCTTTATTTTTTGGAAGATATGTGGTGGTGGCGATCGCCATTTTCTTAGCAAGCACAGTCGCCCTTCTGTGCGCGCTAGGGTCTTTGTTGGCGCTGCATTGGGGCTACTGGATTGCCCTTGCCCTTAGCACCCTATTCTGGAGTCGAGAAGTTTTGATTCTAGGGCGATCAGCCCAGCTCCCAGCCAAAATATACGGAAAGCTCTTCCGAGAAAACGTCTGGATCGGCTTTGTCTTATTGGCTGGGATGATCTTAGGCTATCGACTTTAAGTCAACGTCTTTGGCACCCAAACCGAGACAGAACCCGCCTCACATCTAAACTCTGCCCAGCCTTTTTCGTTTGTTGTAATGGGTTCGTCAATATGACCCGTAACGTCAACATAAATGGCGTTAGGCTGCACCACCTCCATTGACTTGGTGCCTGCATCACCATTACTTAAAACCACCGCCATCCCACCAGGGTGTTCTTCGTCACCTAGACGAGTCCAGCCAATGGTGTTGGCGTGGTCAAAATAGTCGTATTGGTCCCCGTAGGCATAGGTTTGACGCGCAAACAGCATTTGGTCAAGAATTTCGCGGTGGCTGTCTAACCAAATCTCATGTTCATTGCCATCCTTCCCAGTATCTTTGTAATGTGCGCCATAGTAATCCCCATAGAAAACGCAGGGATACCCTTCGCGACGTAATAAGATCAGCGCATAGGCTAAGGGTTTAAACCAAGATTCAACAATAGACTCTAGAGACTGGAGCGGTTGAGAATCGTGATTTTCAACCAGCGTCACTGCCAACGCTGGTTGATGCTGAACCAGCGTATCGTCAAAAATCTTACGCATGTCGTAGCCATTACCCGATGTGCTAGCGACGTGAAAGTTGTAGTGGAGCGGTGCGTCGAATAATGTAACCCTGCCGTTTGTCGTTTCTACAAAATTGTGAAGCGCCTCTACTTCATAAGACCAATATTCACCCACAGCAAATAAATCACGCTGAGCATAATGGCTCACGTGATCCATCCATTCTCTAAAAAATTCGGCAGAGACATGCTTCACTGCGTCAAACCGGAAGCCATCTACGCCCGTGGTATCGACGTACCACTCTCCCCAATACTTCAGCTCTCCCACCACTTCTGGGTGATCCATGTCTAAATCGCAGCCCATGAGATAGTCGAAGTTGCCTTTTTCAAGATCTACGTTGCGGTCAAAGTCTTTACCTTGGAGTAGGTAAACCGCATTCTCGTCGTTGTTATAGACGTTATAGTCAATGGCATCAAAGTGCCACCAATGCCATTTCATGCTGGAATATTTGTCGCCTCGACCCGGAAACGTAAAGTGAGTCCAGGCTTTAATGGTTTGATATTCTCCAATCGGTGCGGTACGGTTGTTGGGGTCAAAAGGGGTTGCTTTACATTCCTCTTCTTCATCCGCACCGAGTTTATGGTTAAAGACGGCATCGGCATAAATGCGAATCCCCACGGCTTGGGCTGCTTTAATCGCCTTTAAATATTCATCCTTGGTGCCGTACTTGGTGCGGACAGAGCCTTTTTGGTCAAACTCACCGAGATCAAAAAGATCATAAACGCCATAGCCGACATCCATGCCGCCACCCGTGCCCTTGTAGGCAGGTGGTAGCCAAAGGGACGTAACACCTACTTTTGCTAAATCCTCAGCAGACTCGGCGAGCTGGTTCCAAAGTTGACCATCATCTGGGTTGTACCAGTGGAAATACTGCATCATCACACCATTGGCTGCTGACACGATCTTGACCTCTTACAAAAGTAGGGTGAATGTTTATCTCTTATTGACTACGTTAGAGCAGAATGTCAGGCAAGCCATCCATCCATGTCTTTATCTCAGTTTCTATCTATCGGTAGTTGACAACTCAGACTCTACTGTATGAACAGAAATAAAAACCGGATTGAATCTATGCAGTTACAGCATTGATCGGCAAAAAATGTGCCTATTTTTACAAAACTAGCCTATTGACCTTGTTAACGTCTGAATGCCTAAAGTGAATCTATTTTAAATAAATTCGCTCTGGCATTCAGCGTTCTAGACAGCAGTCTAGCAACGCATTAAGTCAGGCTTGTCATTTCGTGAGTGTCATTTCAATGAATATAGTTGTGAGTATGAGTGCCAGTTTGCTGGCGGTGGGATTAAGCAGTAGCTTGGGCGTTCAGGCTTCAGTTCTGCAAACGCCTCAGATACGCTCTATCCAAGAACGTACTATGACCGTTGCTCAAGCAGACCAAAGCAAGTTAGTGACCGAGAACCGAGAGCTACTGGTCAACAACCGAGCGCTGGCTCGTAAAATTGCGACCAAATTAGGGATTACTTCAACCGGAGAGATCCCGACCACGGGGACTCCCCTTGAGCAAAACCAAGTGCTGATTCTGCAAAACCAGGAAACGTTTAAGGCGATCGCCGCAAAGGTGGGCGCAACTGTTCCAGCGCTAACGCCTGTAGAAGCGACCGAACCTGCCGAAAAAAATCACAAACTGCTCTTGCAAAATAAGAGCATTGTGGTCGAAGTTCTTAAAAAGCTCGAGATTCCTCTCGCGCCGCCAGCAGAACTAACGGGCACTTTTGTCGAGAAAAATAATGTTTTACTCAAAGGGAATGCGGGTGCCCTTGGTAAAATTGCCGCTAAGTTAGACGTGAAGTAAGCCTATCTCTTTAGAGAAGCAGCTTTATCTAAGGCTGTTTCTCTAGCGCTGATTCAGAAATTCAATGATACCCTGGGCGATCGCCGCTGCCATCTGCCGTTGAAAATTAGGATCTCCCAGCTTTGGTGCATCCTGTGCCCCCGTCACGAACCCTGTTTCTATAAGGGTTGCAGGCATAGGCGTATTGCGAACAACATAAAATCTTGCCGAACGAACCCCACGACTGGGAATATTGACGCTGCGCGTAATGCTGTTGAGAATAATCCGAGATAGTTCAGCCCCCGCAGCAGAACCAGGCGCATAGTATACTTCTGTGCCATTAATGTCCGGTCGGCTTAGGTTAATGGCGTTGGCATGGATGCTAACAAAGACATCAGCACGCACCTGTTTTGCCAGCGCCACACGAGGCGGTAAATCGACTTCGCGAGATTCATCAGCACGAGTTAGATATACCTGTAGACCTTGCTGCTGCAAAAGTCGGGTCACTTCTAGACTAATGGGCAGCGTGATATTTGTCTCTCGCAAGCCGCCAATTCCAATAGCACCAGGGTCAGTACCGCCGTGCCCAGGGTCAATCACCACCACGCGACGTCCATTGGGGCGAGGCAATATAGGCTGCGGGAAACTAGCAGCGGTATTGGGTATTGCATTGGGCTGAAAAATCGTGGTCGTAGGGCTGCTGTTGCTGCCACCACGATTTAAGTTCAACACGATCCCCTGAGATCCAGAGCGGTTGATAGTGCCAATGCGAATGCCAGGGGCAGGCGTGATTAAGATGCTTGCATTTTGTCCCTCTTGACGCAGTGCAATATCTGTAATGGCGCTACCAAACCCGGTCTGTGGACTGCGAATGTTGGTAGACCACTGGGCACTCCGGAGCGTAATGCGGTAGCGTGAGCCTTCCCATCCCATCGTGTAAGAAACGAGACGATCCGCCTGAATTAAAAGCTGGCTCCCGCCTAAGGAAATATTTCGCAACGTTGCAAGATCCTGGCTGCCCCCAGAAAACGGGGTGGATGGCCTAACCGAATTGGCTGAAGAAGCAGATGATGATGTCACCGCGCGCCCCAGCAATAAACTGATGGTTTCGGTGGGGCGATTACCCGTTGCAGCCCCTCCCCTCTGAGGGAGGAGAACAACACCGCCAAATCTGCTGGCGCTGGCAATCCAGTCTGGGCTATTGCGGGATCCTTTCAGCGTTACGCGCGTTACAGGGGGTTGGGCAGATAGTTGGCGAACCGAAACGCTCTGAACGCCGTGGTAGTTCATGCGGTATTCATTCTGAGTCAGCGGCGCAGTCGCTAATAACCCATTCAAGTCCACAAATATTTCTCGACGGTTGCGGCTGCGCGTGACCTGTGCGCCTAAAACAGCCTGCCGAGTTTTAAGAAATAAACCGTCTGTCGTCACTAGCACATCTTCTAAGGTGCTGGTATTGCCCGTTGACTGCGCGATGACTGCTGAACTTGCGGAAGGCGGTAGCGTGGACTGCTGCGGAGCATCGGGGAGATTGCTGTCATTGGCTGGAGCCGAAATTAGCGTAGAGGCACCACCTGCGCTAAGGCTACCGTTATCTGGCGCGTTCTGGGCTAACTGAGGTGTGGGTAAATCAATTGACCATGAGGCATCGGCATTGCCGTTTACCTTCACCTGCTGCGGATCGACCGTATAGCCAGGAGATAGCTCTACGACAATTCGAGCCGTCTGGGCATCAAACTGACCAATCCGAATGGAGCGAACTGCCGCGCTGTATGCCTGGTTTAGGGTAGGACGCTCGAGCTGTACCCCTGGTAAATCCACCACAAGCCGTACAGGATTTGGCAAAAGCTGTACCCGAGGTTGAATCACTTCATCCGTCAAGAACTCTAGCCGATTTGCGGCGGCATCAAAGCGCCAAGACTGCAATCGCGCGGCGGTTGCGGCATTGGCAAAGAGGCCAAGACTCATAATGCTGCCTGCAACTCCCCCCAGAAGTGCGATCGCCGCCCGAGATGCCAGCCGTTCTTGATTAAGCCTAAGACATTGCCCCATCCGCCAATCTCCGTCTTCCAACAAATCTCTCGAAGTAATTTCAAGCAGTCGGCACTGTTGAGCCGGCTATCAGCCCCAACATCATAGTGCGGCTCGACTCAGATCGCCACGCTTCAAATTCTTTGCCTGACTATGATTCTGACCATGCTCTCTGTAAGAGACGCTATGGGGTGCTACTATCGTTCCCCAGCTCAGGCTCCATTCACTAAAATACGCGATGGTTAAGGCTGGGCATTTGACGGCGGACTTGTGCTAACCGGCGTGGCTCAATAGTGGCGATCGCCATCCCCGGCTCTGTCCCAGCATCGGCAAGTACCACGCCCCAAGGGTCCACAATCATGGCGTGACCGTGGGACTGTCTGCGAGTGTTATGCTGCCCGGTCTGGGCGGGGGCGATAACGTAACTGGTATTTTCAATGGCGCGAGCCTGAAGCAATACCTGCCAGTGGTCTTTCCCTGTAAAGGCGGTAAAGGCTGCTGGCACAAATAGCACATTGGCTCCCGCTTGCGTTAGAGCGCGGTATAGCTCTGGAAACCGCACGTCGTAGCAGACCGACAGACCCAAGTTGCCATATTGCTCTGAGGCGTAGACCGGAGCGGGTTTTTCCCCCGCCACAATCATGGTGGATTCTTGATAGATGTTACCGTCGGGTAGCTCTACATCAAAGAGGTGTACCTTCTCGTAACGCGCGAGTTCTTTACCATCTTTGTCAATGAGGAGCGCGGTGTTGTAGACCTTTCCATCTTTGGCTGGGGCTGGATATCCGCCGCCTAAAATGGTGATCTGATAGCGCTGAGCCACGGTTTTAAGAAACTTCTCGCTCTCAACGGCAATTTCAGCCGCCTGCTGAATTTTGACTGACTCGTTGCCCAAAAACGCAAAGTTTTCGGGCAAGCCCACTAGCTCTACGCCTCTACGCACTGCTAGATCAATCAGTTCTTCTGCTTGAGCAAGGTTATGGCGTAAATCGGGAAGGCTAGTCATTTGAATAGCCGCAGCAAGATATGACTTCATGGAGGCAGTACGGAGGTTCTGTTCAATAAGGTTAAAAGGTTCTGACGGCGCTGATTTTATGGGTGAAATAAGCATAATGTCACGAACCCCAAAAGCCTAACATGCTTCCTTTGCTTTACACCAAACCCCTTGCTTATAAACGCGAAAAGGGCGATCGCAACATTGCTGCGATCGCCCTTTCTACGAGATGAACCTAAACCGTTTAACAGGCTCTAAGGTTTAATGAGCTTCAAACCCATGACCTACATCATGCCGCCCATGCCGCCCATTCCACCCATGCCGCCCATTCCACCCATGCCGCCCATTCCACCCATATCAGGGGCAGTACCTTGTTTTTCGGGTTTGTCTACCACAATCACTTCTGTGGTCAGTACCAGTCCGGCGATGGAGCCTGCGTTTTGCAGACCTGCGCGGACAACCTTTGCGGGGTCAATGATGCCAGCGGCAATCATGTCTTCGTAGGTGTTAATGAGCGCGTTGTAGCCGATGGGGAAGCCCTTGGTACGAACAGTTTCGACCACGACCGAACCTTCGACACCTGCGTTGTCAGCAATCTGACGCAGAGGTGCTTCTAAGGCACGACGGACGATATCAGCGCCGATGGCTTCTTCTTTGCCGAGGGTCGCCTTAATTTCTTCAACTTTTTTGACGAGGTGAATCAGCGTGGTACCGCCGCCAGGAACAATCCCTTCCGCCACGGCGGCTTTGGTTGCGTTGAGTGCATCTTCAAAGCGCAGTTTGCGATCTTTGAGTTCGGTTTCGGTAGCTGCCCCAATTTTGATAACCGCTACGCCACCTGCAAGTTTGGCAATGCGCTCTTGCAGCTTTTCTTTGTCGTAATCTGAGTCGGTTTCAGCCAACTGACGACGGAGCTGCTCAACGCGCTTGTCGAGGTCAGGACGGTTGCCGGCTTCTGAAATGATGGTGGTGTTGTCTTTGGTGATGGTGACGCGCTGCGCCTGACCCAGCATTTCTAGCTCAACGCGATCTAAAGATAGACCCACTTCTTCAGAGATAACCTGACCGCCTGTGAGAACGGCGATGTCTTCGAGCATGGCCTTACGGCGATCGCCAAACCCAGGGGACTTGATGGCAACCACGTTAAGTACGCCACGCAGCTTGTTGACCACGAGGGTTGCGAGGGCTTCGCCTTCAATATCTTCAGCAATAATGAGCAGTGGCTCACCCGCACGGGCAACCTTTTCAAGGGTGGTCACTAGCTCTTGAATGCTAGAGACCTTTTTGTCCACAATCAAAATACGGGCGTTGACTAAATCTGTCACCATGCGTTCAGAATCGGTGACAAAGTAAGGGGAAATGTAGCCGCGATCAAGCTGCATCCCTTCCACGATGTCCATTTCGGTGGCAAGAGACTTAGATTCTTCGACGGTGATCACACCATCACGACCGACCTTCTCCATGGCTTCTGCAATCATTGCGCCCACAGCAGGGTCATTGCCCGCAGAAATGGTGGCAACCTGGGCGATCGCTTCACCTTCGACCGGCTTAGCCATTACCTCAATTTCTTTGACCAAGGCATCAATGGTCTTATCAATGCCGCGTCGCAAGGCCACAGGGTTTGCACCTGCCGCAACGTTCTTCATCCCTTCACGAATCAGCGCCTGAGCCAGGACTGTTGCGGTGGTAGTACCGTCGCCTGCTACATCATTGGTTTTGGAGGCGACTTCACGCATGAGCTGAGCGCCAGCGTTTTCAAACGGGTCTTCGAGTTCTACTTCCTTTGCAATTGTGACCCCATCATTCACGATTTGGGGTGCGCCATATTTTTTTTCTAGGACGACGTTTCGCCCTTTGGGGCCGAGGGTAATCCGTACGGCATCGGCTAGCGCATTGACACCCCGTTCTAGGGCGCGACGAGATTCTTCATCAAAGACGAGCAGTTTGGACATTCTTAGGCTTCCTCGAGATGGGCTTCGTTAAACAATTGCTACGGCAGACAGGGCGTTAGACACAATCAGCTTGTGCGAATCAGCCAGCCTGCACAAATCCTGGGGGATAAGACATTAGCACTCTGATCAAGAGAGTGCTAAACCTGAGCAAATTTATTGTAGCCCGTTCAAATCTGCTTGCAGTGGGTGTGGATATCGAGATAACCGAACTTCCTGGCACAAGTTTTATCGTTTTGCGTCACCCCTAGTCAGCGATGCGCGGTTTTGGGGATGGCGTATTGTAATAACGTGTGATTTTAATGTCTGACTTTAATGTGTGAATGGGCTTTCAAACGAGGCAATTATGGTAAAGAATCTCAGGATGAAGCGCAGCATTATTTTATTAGTGCTGACAGGGTGGGGCATGACAGGCGTAGGCGCGCAGGCACTTCAACCCAAACCGCACCCTAGAAATCTTTCTGAATCTCCCCTTCTGGCACAGGCCGCAGGCGTACAGAATCAGGGTTCTGTCCTGATGTTTGAGGCGACAACCTCAGCGGATGAGATGAAGCAGCTTCAGGTTCAGCTCACCAAAACCGTGGTTGCGCTGCCTGTAGAGAATACGACGCTCACCGCCGAGAGTTTGGGGGCGGTGGTGTTGACGGGGGGCAATGGCGATCGCCAGCGGATGGACACCTACACCTGGAGCATTGTGCCAACCTCTAAGCTGTACCTTGGTCGCAGCGGCTATAAGTCTTTGTTAGCGAGATATCAGTACAGCAAAGACAGACAGTCACCCAAATACACCCTCGATATTGCTTGCCAGACCGTAGGACTCAAAACACAAAATAAAGCAGCCTGCTCACTGTTTGGCAATGGCCCCCTCCTCAAAGGAGAGGTTAAGGCAACCGGAAAGTTGACCCTAGAGGAAGCACCCATCGCAGAGGTAGATACGGCGGCGGCGGAACCCCCAACATCGCAGGTTCCGAAAAAGCCTAGTTCAGGATCTGTTACCTCAGCGGTGCCGTCCTACCCAGGACAGGGAGCTTTGGTAATGTACCCATCCACTGCCAAAGCCAAGGAAGAACGGTATGGTCTAACGCGCATCACGGTCAGCACGGCAAAAGACATCACTCGTCTAACGCTAATGGCAACCGAACCCAAGGCTAAAACGGTGGTGTTTCAGGGACAGCTTGAGGCTACCAAAAGTGGGCAGGTTCTTTCAATTACGTCCGTGGACGGTGTGCCAGGTCAGGGTAAGGTCTTTGTGGGTAATAATGGTCTGCTGCGAACCACTGCACCCATTTTTGTGGGCACAGAAGATCGTGAGATGACCGTTTACTTTCGTCCCAATTAAGTACGCCACATAAATGCCGCTCCTCTCTCTAGACAGACTGATCAACGATGCCTCTCAAATTCGGCTGATTGCGAGTGACGTAGACGGAACGCTGACCTATGCTGACCGATTTACGCCAAGGCTGCTGACGGCGATCGCCCAGCTTAATCAAGCCAATCTTCCTTTGCTGCTGGTCACAGGGCGTTCTGCGGGTTGGGTAGATGCCCTGCGGAGCTATCTGCCTGTGGCGGGGGCGATCGCCGAAAATGGTGGGGTGTACTTCCCCCCAACGGGGGCTTACCAGCTTTTGGGCAATGTGCCAGCCCTTGCGGTGCATCGGCAGCAGCTATTAGAGGCGTTTTTGCAGATTCAGCAGCAGTATCCACACATTAGACATGTTGCTTTATAAGAGATAATATCTCTAAAGCCCATCTAAATTCATCAGTCCATGCTCAACATGACTCGAGCTTTGAACAATGATCGCTTGATTCGAGCTTAGACAGGTCTAAATCGCAAAGCATTTGAAGAGTTGTGTGTGGCGTTTGCCCCAGTCTATGAAGAGTCACTCCAAATAGAGTTAAAGCCCCGCAAACGCGC
>JAGVDA010000360.1 GCA_020058975.1 Thermosynechococcus sp. WC_1
ACATAGCTGGCAGCCCCCATCCCAAAGCCGTAGTATGAGGCATTGCGCCAATACGTCATATTGTGAAGGCATTCAAACCCTGGCTGGGCATAGTTAGAAATTTCGTAGTGCCCATACCCCGCTGCCTGAAGGGTTTGGGAGGCCACTCGGTACATCTGCGCCGTCAAATCATCTGTAGGTAACGGCCCTTCCCCTGGCTCAAATTGCTTGCCAAACACTGTCCCAGGTTCTAAGACAAGGTCGTAGGCCGAGAGATGCTGGGGGGAAAGGGCGATCGCTGCTTCCAACGATGCTTCCCAATGGGCTAAAGTCTGGTTTGGCAGTCCAGAAATTAAATCCAGACTCAGGTTGGTGTATCCTGCCTGCCGCAGTAACTCCACCGCCTCATAAATGTCTTGTACCCGATGGGTGCGTCCGCAGTCACTCAGCAGTTCATCTTGAAATGCTTGAGAACCCAAACTCACGCGGTTCACCCCCGCTTGGTAGTAGCCCTCAACCTGCGTCAGGGTAAAAGTCCCTGGATCCATTTCCATCGAAATTTCAGGCGATTCCGCTAAGCCAAAGTGCTGCGTCAGCGTTTCTACAATTTGATGCACCTGCTCGGCGGCGAGCAGTGATGGAGTGCCGCCCCCAAAAAAGATCGTTTTGAGGGGTGTCCCTTGCGTTGGCGTAGTGCAAATTTCTTGGCAGAGCCAGATCACGTACTGCCCAATTGTGAGAGAGGTTTCACCGCGTAGGCGATCGCCCACCACCGACACCGGAAAATCGCAGTAAAAGCACCGCCGCCGACAAAACGGAATATGAACATAGGCTGCGGTCGGCGCATCCCAATCTTCAGAAAAGGTGCGCCGAGCGTCAATTTCTGAGAAAGTAACCACCATAAGTATTAATGCTGTGACAATTCTTATTCACTAGTACGGTATTCCCTGCACTAAGTGTCTGAAACCAAGAACGTATAATAGATGGCATGATTTCTACCGCTAATCTAACCCCGCTCACCTGCAAAGGGCTTCAATCTTTGCTTCAGGGCATCACTCCACTTCAGAGCGCACCCAGCAATGATTGACGCCATTATTATCCTGACTCTTATTCTAGTCGGCGCAACGGTCGGATACCAAAGCGTCGAACTACTCCCGTTTGATATTTTGGCTCAAGTTGCCAACATTGAAGGGCTACGCTGGGTCACACTCGGTTTTGGTAGCCTCATCGGCGTAGGGGTTGGACTCGTCGTACAAACCGCCTATCGCCGTCTAGAGCGCGGGGTTAAAAAGCTGCCGACCGATGTTTTAATCAGCCGAGCTGTGGGCTTAGTACTGGGGCTTATCATCGCCAATCTCATGCTGGCACCTATTTTTTTACTGCCCATTCCTTCAGAGCTGTCGTTTCTAAAGCCCATTACCGCGCTCTTTGGCAGCTTAATTTTTTCTTACTCTGGCCTATCTTTAGCCGATACCCACGGACGTACCTTGCTAAGGCTCATTAACCCCAATTCTTTAGAAACGGCGCTCTTAGCCGAGGGTACTCTGAAGCCAGCCCCTGCCAAAATTTTAGACACAAGCTGCATTATTGACGGTCGAGTGCAAGAGTTAATTGATACAGGCTTTTTAGAAGGACAGATTCTGGTGCCGCAGTTTGTGCTGCAAGAACTCCAGAAAATTGCCGACTCCTCCAATGACCAAAAGCGCACCCGTGGTCGTCGAGGGCTAGACATCCTCAATCGTCTTCAAGAAAACCATCCGCAGCGCATTGTGATAAACCCTGCTGACTATGAAGATGTTGCAACAGTAGATGCAAAGTTAGTGCGTCTGGCGCAAGACATTAACGGTAGCCTTGTCACCACAGACTACAACCTCAATAAAGTGGCAAGCCTTCAAAAGGTTCAGGTACTCAACGTCAACGATCTGGCTCAGTCTCTCCGGCCTGTCTACTTACCAGGCGACAGTCTAGAACTCAAGATTCTCAAAGAAGGCAAAGAACCTGAACAGGGTGTGGGGTATCTCACAGACGGCACAATGGTTGTGGTAGAAGAAGGCGGCAACTACATTGGGGATGAACTGCCTGTTGTTGTCACCAGTGCGCTGCAAACCTCCGCAGGCCGAATGATTTTTGCGCGACCGAGGCAGTCTGCACCCGCCTAGCGCTTGAATTTCATCACTCAACTGATATAGTTGTAAGAGGGATTTTCACCAAGAGATTCTTTTAATATGCTCCTGTAGCTCAGTTGGTAGAGCGCTTCACTCGTAATGAAGAAGTCGTGTGTTCGAGTCACATCAGGAGCTTTAAGTTTCAGCCAATTGATAATATTTCTGATACCCAGTTGATACCCATTTCTACAACGGGGAATGATCAGAGAGGGGTTGCCTTAATAAAAGCTAAGGTTTGATAGGCAGCAAAAGTGCAATAGGTACAGCAGCGGCAGCAGAAAGGGCAGAAGCGAAAGGATTGCAAGACATGGGTGAAAATTCCTTGGAGAGCGCGCTGTGTAGTGAGTGGCTCAACCTTATGCATTAAGCATGACTAGCAGTCGATGACCGTGAAGCTGTTTGAGAACGTTGATGCAGTCGTGCGATCGCTGCCCAATCGTTCGGCATGGCTACGTCGCGTCATCACTGAAGCTGCACAGCGTGAGCTGATGAAGGATGGTGAGATATGACCTTTGAGCAAATACAGCAGGCCATTGAGGGAATGCTCTCAATAGTCCTGCTATCGGTGTGCCAAAGGTTTCACTGAAATAGATATCGCATTCAATACATTGGTAGATCGTTCGCTCACTATAAGCTTTCGTTTTATAGGGTATGGGGGCGGATCTCGCTGCTGCTACAGCAAGGACGCGGATGTGAGAATAGATCCATAACGCAACTAAATTTAGATTGTTGTAACGCCTGATCGCTCTAAAGTATATACAGCAAGGGTTGTTCTATCCCATGTGACGGAACCAGTGTCCACAACTGTATCGTCAGCAAAATTTCTGGCGCTCCTAAGGTTCTATTCATATTGGTGCAGTAGGGTTAAACAGAGCCGTCTCTCAAGACGCCTTGTTCTTTATCACGGTCTTATGGCTGTAAAGCGATTTTTGCGTTCCGCCTTTAACCTCAAGTTCTGGCTGTTACTGCTGTTGGCTGCTGCCATTGCAGTTGTGGTGCATCGGTTCAACCTTCAGGGTTCGCTTCAGGCTTGCTGGCGTTGGCTTACAGGGCTTGGTACTTCAGACCCGCTGACGTTTATTGTCTTTTTTAATCTGGCAACTTTAATTTGTGTGCCTGCTTCTTTACTGGCAATTCAGGCGGGGTTTGTGTTTGGTTGGGGCTGGGGTTCGCTCTATGTCTTAGTGGGTGCCATTGTGGGGGCAACCCTGGCCTTTTTGGTGGGGCGCTACCTTACGCAGCAGTGGGTATGGCAAAAAGTGCAGGCCAACGTGCGGTTTCATGCGATCGCCCAGGCGGTTGCCCAAGAAGGCTGGAAAATTGTGCTGCTCACGCGGCTTTCCCCCATCTTTCCGTTTAACCTGACCAACTATGCCTTTGGCATTACAAAAATTTCTTTAAGACATTACGTTTTAGGGTCTTTAGGGATCTTGCCCGGTACGGTCTTGTATACCTACATGGGTTCTCTGGCAAGCGAGTTGAGTCAAGTGGGCTTCTCCAATACGCCCATGCCGCTGGGGGTTCAAATGGGTCAGTGGGGGATGCGGCTCATTGGTCTAATTGCCACAATCGTAATTACGGTTTATCTCCATCGAGTTGCAAAAAAAGCCTTGAATCTGCGGATGAATGCCACCCTTGAGGCTGCCAGTCTAGAGCCAAAATCAACGACTTAACGCGCGATTAAAGTCCTCAAACTTTTGATGATTATGACCTATCCTATTTTTCAACGCCCATCTAGCATCTATCGTCTGCCTCGGTTTGTAGCGCCTATTACTGTCGCTCTGCTGAGTTTTGGATGCGTGCTGCTGTTAGCGGATCCTCCGGCAATAGCTCAAGCAGCGGTGCCTCAAGCTGTCGCCACCGGATTTAACCCACAGGTACTGCTACGAAATGCCCTGGAATGGGTGAGTGGGCTAGGGACTGTGGGGGCGATCGCCTTTATTGCCATCTATATCCTCGCGACCATCGCATTCTTCCCAGGTTCTATTCTGACCCTTGGCGCTGGCGTAGTCTTTGGGATCGGCTTGGGGTCACTTTATGTTTTTATAGGCGCAACTTTAGGCGCGACTGCCGCCTTTTTAGTTGGGCGCTACTTAGCACGGGGCTGGGTTTCTCAAAAAATTGCGGGTAATCTCAAATTCCGAGCCATTGACGAAGCGGTTGGTCGTGAAGGCTTCAAAATTGTGCTACTCACGCGGCTTTCGCCTGTTTTTCCGTTTAATCTGCTGAACTATGCCTATGGGGTGACGGGCGTTTCCCTCAAAGACTATATTCTGGCCTCCATTGGTATGATACCGGGCACGGTTCTGTACGTTTATATCGGCTCTTTGGCAGGCAGTATTGCAACCTTAGGCACAGGCACACAGCCTGTCGCCAATCCAAGTTTGCAGTGGGCGATTCGCATTATTGGTTTTATTGCCACCATTGCCGTCACGGTCTACGTCACGCGAGTTGCCCGTAACGCTTTAGCCGATGCCATCCCAGACCCAGAAGGAGAACTTCATGCGTAATTCCTCAACTGTTGAACCCGTCAGCATTTTGCCGATGGATGAATATAACCAAACTTTGGTGTCTTATGTGCATCCTAGCGACTGGGTTAACCCAACTCCGTCTGAGATTTATGATTTGGTAGTGATTGGTGCAGGTACCGCAGGCTTAGTCGTCGCAGCCGGAGCAGCCGGACTAGATATAGGGCTAAAGGTTGCGCTAATCGAAAAAAATCTGATGGGTGGCGACTGCCTCAACGTCGGCTGCGTACCTTCTAAGTGCATCATTCGGTCTTCGCGGGTGATGGGGGAACTATGGGGTGCAGCAGAACTTGGCATTAAGATCCCCGATGGTGTTGAGGTCGATTTTGCTGCGGTGATGGAGCGGATGCGACGGCTACGGGCTGGCATTAGCCATCACGACTCAGCAACCCGTTTTCAGAAGCTTGGCATTGACGTATTTTTAGGCAATGGGTGCTTTAGCGGCAACAGCACCATTGAAGTAGGTGGTCAGACCCTGCGGTTCAAGAAAGCCGTGATTGCCACGGGTGCAAGAGCTGTACGCCCTGCGCTTCAAGGAATTGAAGACGCTGGATTTTTAACCAATGAAACAGTCTTTTCCCTGACCGAACGTCCAAATCGGTTAGCGGTAATCGGCGGCGGACCAATTGGCTGTGAGTTAGCGCAGGCTTTTCGGCGATTAGGCTGCGAAGTAGTGCTGTTCCATCGGGGCAGTCACCTCCTCGAGAAAGAAGATGCGGATGCTGCCGATATTGTGCAAAAAGCTTTTGTTCGTGAAGGCATTCGTCTTGTTTTGGGCGCTCAACTAGAACGGGTTGAAAAGACTGAAACCGGAAAGACAGTTTACTTTAAGAACAATAACGGCGATTTGGAATCTATCACCGTAGATGAAATTCTGGCAGGTGCAGGCAGAGCGCCTAATGTGGAAGGGCTTAATTTAGAAGGCGTGGGGGTAAAGTTTGACCCTAAAAAAGGAGTCAAGGTCAACGATTATCTGCAAACCACCAATCCCAAAATTTATGCGGCGGGTGACATCTGTATGGACTGGAAGTTTACCCATGCGGCGGATGCGGCGGCTCGCATCGTGATTAAAAATACGCTGTTTTCACCCTTTGGTCTGGGTCGCTCTAAGTTAAGTGATCTAACGATGCCTTGGGTTACGTATACCGATCCTGAGATTGCCCATGTGGGGCTTTCAGAGGCAGATGCCCAAAAACAGGGGGTTGCCATTACGACCATTTTGATTCCGTTGAGTCAGGTCGATCGGGCGATCGCCGATGGAGAAACCGAAGGCTTTTTCAAAATCCATCACAAGCAAGGTTCTGACCAGATTGTAGGCGCAACGATTGTGGCGCGTCACGCGGGGGAAATGATTTCTGAAGTGACCACGGCGATCGTCGGGAAAGTAGGGTTGAGTGCCCTGAGTAGCGTGATTCATCCTTACCCCACCCAGGCTGAAGGCATCAAAAAAGCAGCCGATGCCTACCGACGAACATTGCTAACGCCGAGGTCTAAAATGCTGCTTCAGTGGTTAACGAAAGTCTCTTAGGATTGTGAATTAAATAAGTTCGCAAGGGGCAGGTTTAGCTGATACTGCATTAGAGAATCCTAGATTTATCGGCAAAACCTGCCCTTACAAAACCCGAATGTCATTTTATGCTCATTCCTAAGCAATCTGCATACTAATGCTGCTCGCCGTCATCATGTACTGAAAAATAAACTCCATCACTTCAACCCGATTTCTGGCTTCCTCTTGAGAAGTGCCCCAGACCGTCACGCCGTGGTCACGAATTAAACACGCTGGAATTTGCGGCGGCTTTTGCCCAAAGCGCGTCAGCATCTCTGCGCCGATTTCAGGGACCTTGAGGTGATTCTCAAACAGAGCCAGATAAACCGTAGGGTTGGCCTCCCAGATGCCTAACCCCTTGATCATTTCGATCGCAGGAAGCTGAATTTGATCTTGAGCGGTGAGGCGAGAGACTAAGTTAGCAGACACCGAATGAACGTGGTAGCAAGCCACCGCATCAGGAAAAAGCTGATAGACCGACTGGTGAATGCTGGTTTCAGCCGAAGGTTTTGCTGTGGGGGTCGGCTGGGATAGCAGTTGACCGTCTAAAGACATTTGGACAAACTGGTCTGAAGTCAGTTCCCCCTTAGAGCAGCCGCTGGCGGTAATCCAAAAGCTGCCGTCTAGCTGTCGCACGGATAAATTGCCAGCAGTGCCCCACATCCAGCCGCGCTCATAAAAGGCGCGGGCGTGAGCGATGAGTGTAGGTCTGGGGTCGTGGGGGGCGCACTCTGGGTGCGAAGCGATCTCCTGTGCCATTTCTGTATCCGTAAAGATTATGATCTCGTTATGACTCAGGCAGACATTAATTATCAGGTTACTTCACCCAATATGCCCACTATAATTTGCCCTAAGAAAGACGGCAAATGCCACAGCAACGGGACTAAAGGACGGCAGCATGGGGATTGATGTGGAGTCCATCATTGATGGCTACCGTCAGGGCTATTTTTTGATGGCAGAAGAGGATGAGTCAGATTTAGCCTGGTATACCAGTCAAGAACGCACGCTGATTCCGCTAGATGAGCGCTTTCATGTGCCGCGATCGCTCCGTCGAGCCATCAACCAAAGTCGATTTGAGGTTGCCATTAACAAAGATTTTTGGGGTGTGGTAGAGGGCTGTGCCAACCGCGAAACCACCTGGATTTCTGAAGAACTTAAGGAGATCTATGGGGCGCTGCACCAAGCAGGTTGGGCGCACAGTTTTGAAACTTGGCAGGGCGATCAGCTTGCGGGGGGCATTTTGGGTCTTAGCATTGGCGGCATGTTTATTGGCGAATCCATGTTTTATAACGTGCCAGAGGGTTCTAAGGTGGCGATGGTGAAGCTGGTGGAGCATCTGCGATCGCACGGCTACCTGATGTTTGATGCCCAGCTCATGAACCCACACCTCGCTCGGTTTGGAGCCTACACGTTGGCGGGTAGAGCGTACCAGAAACTTTTAATTCAGGCGCTGCGCCAACCCTGCGTTTTTGCTTAGGGGTTAGGTGATAGGGTTGCCAGCACCTTCTCGACCTGTCGAGGTGCGCTGATAGCTTCAAATAGGGCGATCGCCTGTTTCAGCACCCCTACGCTGCTTTCAGGGTTGGCTGTGGCTTGATAGGTTACACCAAGCTGATAGTAGGCTTCGGCAAGGTCGCATTTAGCGCCAAGGTTTTCTAAGCGTTGGATGGCTTGGTGATGGGTGGCGATCGCCGTTGCGTAGTCCCCTTGCTGACGCTGCATGATGGCAAGCCCTGTTAATGTTTTGCCCTGTACTTGAGTGTAATGACTCGATTCAGAAAACGAGAGCGCCTTCTCAAACAGTGCTTGAGCAATTTCAAACCGTCCCAAATTCACATAGGCTTGCCCCAAAAGCTGAATGAAGTAGGCGGCACTGCCTCGGTTTTCGATGGGACGCTCAAAAAAGAGGGTGTGATAAATGGCGTCTGCTTTTTGGTGAGCCGCTTGTGACTGACCGAGTTGAGACAGAGCCAGAGCTAAGCAAACCGAAGCTTTTTCCGCCCAACGCGCATATTCAGTACCGTGAACCTGCGCTGCCACCGCTTCAAAGCAGGTGGCAGCGCGCTCTAGCTCCCACAAATCAAGACAGTACAGGCCAATACTCAGGCGCGAATCAATGCCCAGCATAGTGTAGTAATACCGAGCCTTCGCGTGTTCAGGGTTTTTAGCATACTGCGTCAGCGCCTGAGCCGAAAGCTGAATTGCAGTTTCTTGGGATGTGATGGCATCATGCACCCGTCCCGTAATCCAATAAACATCGCCGAGAATATTGTGGAGTTCGCTGAGGGTGTAGTCATTGTGGAGCGGCTGTAGAACCGCAGGAATCGCGCTGAGCAAGGGCTGAAGTAGCCCCATGCGGTAAAGGGTGCTGCCTAGGGGTAGGTGTTGATTCCACTGGTTCAGTCGGCTTTTGAGAATCACACGTCCGGCCTTGCCATAGTCTTGAATGGCGAGGTAATGATAGTAAGCCTCTAACGCGCCCAATGCATCTTGCGTAGTTTGGATTGAAGCAGCCTGATCTTGCCAGAAGGTCGCGGCCTGGGTATGAGCGGTGAGCCAGTCTGGACTGGAGTGTAGACGGGTGATCGCCGCTTCCCTTAATGCAGGGTGTAGGCTGTACGCGCCCTTATGAGACTCAATCAAAGATCGATTCTGGAGCGCCACGAGGGCAGGCCGTCGCTGGTGTTGGGGGATATCCCACAACAGAGTCAATACCCCCGCCAGCGGCACCGCAGGAATATCTTGGTATCGGTAGCAGCCTAGCCGACAGAACAGCATAAAAGCGTGAGGCTCTTGCTGCTGTAGACGGTGAAGTTGGCTATCAATGAGGTTTTTAAGATCTGTTGGGGCAAGTAGATCATTCTGGCTTTGCTGCCAATATGCCCCCATATCGCCGTCATACTCGGTTTGAATGGCTCCGGCTAAAATCCCCATTGCTTTAGCGTTACCGCCGTAGGCATGATGCATGGCCTCAAGGGTTACTTCATGAATGGGCATTTGCGGGGTAAAAAACTGCTGCCAAGCCTCAGCCGCTAGCCCTGGTAGGCGATAGTGTTGAACCGTAATGGAGGGTTCACACAGGCGATCGCGGCTGGTCAACAGAGTAATACCCTGATGTTGATGTTGGGGGCTGGCTAACACGCTCAGCAGGTCAACATAGTGACGATGATGGGGCAAAAACTGACCTTGACCATCGAGGGCTGGCTCTAAGTTGTCAATTAAAATTCCAACGCGGCGCTGGCGAAGGTGTCGCTTGAGGCGCTCTAGAGAAATCCCAAAGTCTAATCCCGTTTCGTCTTGAAAGTCGTGATTTAGCCATTCTTCTACAACTCGTGCGGCAGGGGTAATGTTTTGAGATTCTTTTGCCATCAGCAGTTCTAAGACCACCTCAAACCCCTGAAGCCGAAGGTAATGCTGAGCCAACGTGGTTTTGCCTAAGCCACCGCCGCCCTGAATCACGATGACTCTATGGCCTTGGGTTTGTAGCGCATTGATTTGGGAGATCGCCATCCCCCGTCCCACAAACCCTAAAATCTCAACTTGAGGCTGAATGCTTTGAACCTTGAAATGGCGCAAAAGGGCAACGCGCAGGTTTTTCTTGGTGATGCGATCGCTCAATACTTCCGAGAGCAGCTTCCATAGGTCTGACCCAACATCCTTCGCGTGGCCTTCGGTACAGCCATAGCGATCCGCAATTTGAGGATAGGTGAGTCCCTGGCAAACGAGTTCGATGAGCGTGCGCTGGAGTTCAGAAAGGCGATCGCCCGTCTGCTGCAAAATCAGCTTATCTAGCCACTCTAGCGCTTCTAAATCCATTACTTTTTCGACCGCTTGATCAGAGGCTGACGTTTCCTCTTAGTCTACATGGGTGCTATCTAAGGGTTAAATACCGCCCTAAAACAAGCCAAGTTGAGTTGGCTCAGCCGGAATTTGATCCCAAGGCAGCGGCGGTATAGGTAGGTAATGGTTTTCTAGCAGCCGCTGGAAATACCGAGCATTTTGAGGGGAGTGTTCTTCTACAGGACAATGGACGATGAAATAAATCCGAGTGCCTTGCTCAATCCAAGCTTGAAGATGCGGAACCCAATCGTTCAGAAAGTCGTGGTTAAAAGCTTGGTTAGGGTGGCTAATGTAGCGAATTAAGGCAAAAGGTGCCGTAACCACAGGCTGAAGGGGTAGCTGAGGTTTACGACGCTCAGACGTAAGCTGCGGGTTGTCTTCGCATTCATAAATCGGACGCGTATCAAGCAACACCCGACCAATGCCTAAGCTTTGGAGCAGCGCATTAAGCTGAGCGGATTCACTTGCCTGGAACCACTGAGGATGACGAACTTCTAGAGCGACGGCTGCACCACAGGCACTTAGTCCTGTCAAAAATGCTTCTAAATCTTGAAAGAATTGAGAGCCGTAATTAGGCGGTAGCTGAGCAAAAATAGGGCCAAGACGACTTCCCAA
>JAGVDA010000353.1 GCA_020058975.1 Thermosynechococcus sp. WC_1
CATCCCCCACAAAGCGCAATGGCGGCAGATAAGCGCGGCATTCCGGTCACGATTATTACGGGGTTTTTAGGAAGCGGAAAGACGACGCTTTTGAACCATATATTGAGCAATCAAGACGGCATCAAGACGGCTGTTTTGGTCAATGAGTTTGGCGAAATTGGCATTGACAACGAGCTGTTGATCACCACGGGCGAAGACATGGTGGAGCTGAGCAATGGCTGTATCTGCTGCACTATTAATAATGACCTGGTAGAGGCCGTCTATAAGGTGCTAGAGCGCCCTGAGAAGGTCGATTACCTGGTGGTTGAAACCACAGGGTTAGCAGATCCGCTGCCCGTAGCGCTGACGTTTTTGGGTACAGATTTACGCGATTTGACGCGGCTTGACTCGATTGTGACGGTGGTAGATGCCGACAACTTCAGCCTTGATTTGTTTAACAGTCAGGCGGCAGAAAACCAGATTGCCTACGCCGATATTATTATGCTTAACAAGGCAGACTTGGTCGATGAAGCCGACTTAGATCTGCTAGAGGTGCGGCTACGAGATATGCGCCCAGGTGCGCGGCTTTTGAGGAGCGTGAAGGGTGCGGTGCCACTGCCGCTGATTTTGAGCGTTGGGCTGTTTGAGACGGATCAGTATTTTAAGCCAGAGGGCACTCCAGAGGCTGAAGCGGCGCATGACCACGGGCATCATGACCATAAATCTCATGACCACGCCCATAAAGATCACCAGGATCACAGCGCTTGCGATCATGAGCATGACCACTGTGAACACGATCATGGACATGACCATCACGCCCATGACCACAGCAATCATTTAGAAGTGGATGGGTTTACGTCGCTGTCGTTTGAGAGCGATCGCCCGTTCTCGGTACGCAAGTTCCAGAATTTCTTAGACAATGAAATGCCTGTGACGGTCTTTCGTGCCAAGGGTCTGCTTTGGTTTGACGAAAGCCCGAAACGTCATGTGTTTCACCTCAGCGGCAAGCGGTTTTCTTTAGATGATGATGAGTGGAAAGGCGTACCCAAAAACCAGCTCGTGCTGATTGGGCAAAATTTAGACCATCATAAGCTGCGATCGCAGATTGAAAGCTGCCTTGCCGTGGTTTCAACCAGCCGAGGCAAAGGGTTTGGCAAAAAATAGGTTCATCGGGAGATTTCATGAAGGTAGCCGTATTTAGCTCTAAATCCTACGATCATCAGTTTTTAGAGGCCGAAAATCTGGCGCACGGTCATGAACTAACCTTTTTTGAACCCCGCTTAACCCACGAAACGGCATCCCTCGCAGCAGGTTACGCCGCAATTTGCGTATTTATCAATGACACCGTGGATGGCGAGACGTTAAGGGCGATCGCCGCCCAAGGGGTTAAGCTGATTGCGCTGCGATCGGCAGGGTTTAATCATGTAGACCTGAAGGTTGCAGCACAGCTAGGGCTACTAGTCGTGCGGGTACCGGCCTACTCCCCTTACGCCGTTGCAGAACATGCCACGGCGCTTATTTTGGCACTGAACCGCAAAATCTATCGTGCCTACAATCGAGTGCGCGATGATAATTTTGCCTTAGAGGGGCTACTGGGCTTTGACCTTCATGGCTCAACGGTAGGGATTGTAGGCACAGGTAAGGTGGGTCAGTGCTTTGCCCAAATTATGCACGGGTTTGGATGTCGGCTGTTGGCCTATGACCCTTACCCCAATGAGGTTTGCCAGCAGTTAGGGGTTGTTTATGTAGATCTGCCTGCGCTGTTCGCTGCCTCAGATATTGTGTCCCTGCATTGTCCGCTCACACCCGCCAATCATCATTTAATCAATGCCGAATCTTTAGAGCAAATGAAGCCTGGAGTCATGCTGATTAATACGAGTCGTGGTGCGCTGCTGGATACCACTGCGGTGATTGAGGGCATCAAGGCTCGAAAGGTGGGCTACCTGGGGATTGATGTCTATGAACAAGAAGAAGCGCTCTTTTTTGAAGATTTATCAAACACCGTGATTCAGGACGACACGTTTCAGCTTTTGCAGTCGTTTCCGAATGTTCTGATTACGGCTCACCAGGCGTTTTTTACCCGTGATGCGCTTAAAAACATCGCCGAAACAACCTTAGCTAACATCACGGCGTTTGCTGAGGGGCAACCTTGCGTCAATCAAGTTTTTTCGGCACAGCCTTGATAACTACGGTGTACACACAAGTCTCAAAGTTTCCCTTTTGTATAGTTTTTTGCTATAAACCGATTCATCAATCCCCTCTCGGGAGGGGTGCCCGTAGGGCGGGGTGGGTTAGTCATGGCGCTACTCACTAACCCACCCCTACCCCTCCCGAGAGGGGATTTTCTCAGACTTGTGTGTACACGGCAACCTCATTAAGACGGCAAGTTTAGCCTTTTGGATACGATCGCTGGGGGTGCCCGACATAAAGCTGGCGGGGGCGGTCGATGCCGTGGGCATCTTCGGTTAGCTCTAGCCAATGACTGATCCAACCAGCGGTACGGGCAAGGGCAAAAATAGCGGTAAACATATTGGTGGGTAAACCCATGGCCCGCAGTAAAATGCCAGAGTAAAAATCAACGTTGGGGTAGAGCTTGCGCGCGACGAAGTATTCGTCCTTAAGGGCTATTTGCTCTAGCTCCATAGCAATGTCTAGCAGCGGATCGTCAATACCAAGATGCTCTAAAACATCCTTTGCCATGCGCTGAATGACCCGCGCCCGGGGGTCAAAGTTTTTGTAAACCCGATGCCCAAACCCCATCAGCAAAAAGGGATCGTTTTTATCCTTGGCTCGGGCGATCGCCTTGGGAATATTCTGAACGCTACCAATTTCCTTCAGCATTCGGATGACGGCTTCATTGGCTCCACCGTGGGCGGGCCCCCAAAGGCTGGCAATGCCAGCGGCAACACAGGCGATCGGGTTGGCTCCAGAGGAGGCGGCTAGGCGCACGGTTGAGGTCGAAGCATTTTGCTCATGGTCGGCGTGGAGCAGAAAGATCAGGTCCATTGCCTTGGCTAAGACCGGATCCACGACATACAGCTCACTGGGTACCCCAAACAGCATTTGCAGAAAATTGCCCGAATATCCAAAGCTGTTCCACGGATAGCGGATGGGGCGACCCATGCTGTAGGTATAGCTGGCAGCGGCGATGGTGGGCATTTTTGCCACCAGACGGATGGCTGCTCGTACGCGGCGATCGCGATCTTTTAGATCAATATCATCGTGATAAAAGGCAGACAGTGCCCCTACCACGCCGACCATAATTGCCATAGGGTGGGCATCTCGCCGAAACCCTCTAAAAAAGTTCAGTACCTGCTCGTGCAGCAGGGTGTGGTTGCGAATTTCATTTTCAAACTGCTCGGCTTCTTGTGGGTTGGGCAGCTCCCCAAACATCAGCAAGTGAGACACTTCTAAAAAATTGCTGTGTTCTGCCAGTTCTTCAATGGGGTACCCACGATACAGCAGTACGCCTGCGTCGCCATCAATAAAGGTAATAGCACTTTTGCAGGATGCCGTTGAGCGAAAGCCTGGGTCGTAGGCCAGCAGGTCATGCTTGGCATACATCTGCTGAATGTCTACGGCATTGGGACCCAGGGTGCCTTCTAGAATAGGCAGTTGGGCTTCGCCGCCTGCATCGGTAATGGTGACTTTGTAGGGTGGGGTGCGTACTCTTGGTGCGTAGCTATCGCTCATTAGACAGTTACCCTATTTTCTACTTGCAAACCTGCCCCCCATTCTAATATCAAGCGCTAGTGCCAAGCTAAATAAGGCAGTTTTGCGGCAGTTTCTCGAATGGAATCAACCCCCGCTAAAAGCTGACCACAGGCATCCCAAGTGCCTGCAAGCAACGTTTGGCGTGGCCCATCGCCCATCGTGACGGGGATAGAGAAGTTGTCATACTTCACCTGCATGGTTTCTAAGTCAACGGTAAGCGTCTCTTGAGGATTATGTTGCAGATGCTGCTGAAGTTTGGCGACGGCATCTGCCTCTGCTATGACGCAGGGTATGCCCAGCATGACGCAATTGCCAAAGAAAATTTCGGCAAAGCTTTCGCCTACGATCGCACTGATGCCCCAACGGGCGATCGCCTGGGGTGCATGTTCGCGCGAGGAGCCACAGCCGAAGTTATTGTTGACGACTAAAATAGTTGCGCCTTGATACTGAGGTAAATCGAAGGGGTGTTGGCCCTGGGCTGCGGTGCGATCGTCAGTAAAGACCTGCTCGCCTAGCCCATCAAAGGTGATGCTTTTGAGAAACCGCGCTGGAATAATGCGATCAGTGTCTACGTCGTTGCCCACCAAGGGGATGCCTGTGCCTGTGATGGACTGAATTTCGCTACCCATTTGACTTGAACCCTTCTACCTAAAATACTGCGCAGGTAATTGCCACGCGGACGTTGTAACATCTTAACTATTACGCATTCTGTTGCGTCAACGCTTTGACATTGATGTTCTCATCTTTGAGCAGCATCAACCTCAACCTTTTTAGTCCTCACAGAAGGCGTACCTTAGGAGCGCCAGAAATTCTGCTGACGATATAGTTTTGCCAGGTACGCTGAACGAACGCCCAATACATAGCCCAAAATTACAAGCTGGTTGATGAGCGTTGTTTTGAATACGCCGCGCTGAAGCCATCGCCGCGCTGAGGTGACAACAGGGTTAGGCAAAATCACAATTGACCCCAGCGGTTTGAGCCGACGCATTAGCTCAAAATCTTCCATGATGGGCAAGTCAGGGAAACCGCCAATTTTCTCAAAAACCTCTGCCCTTAAAAAAATCGCCTGGTCGCCATAGGGCATCTTGAACCAACGCGATCGCCAATTGACCCCGCGCTCTATCCAGCGCAGTCGCGCCATAGGGGCATCAATCCGCAAAGCAAACGCCCCTGCGATTGGCACAGGATGTTGACCAGGCTGTAGGGCAGCGCGAATGAGCGTATCAAACCCAGGTGGCAAAAGGGTATCGGCATGGAGAAATACCAAAATTTCGCCCGTGGCTGCCGCTGCCCCTATATTCATTTGGGCTGCGCGTCCTGGAGGGCTAGACAAGACTTGTATACCTAACTCCTGCACTAGCGCTACGGTGTCATCTGTGGAGCCACCATCGACCACGATTACTTCAGTGTGGATGCTGGGGGTGGTGCTGGCGATCGCCCCTGCAATCCGTTCTGCCTCATTCAAGACCGGAATAATGACAGAAATTCGTTCTAGGGCAATGTTAGGGGACACATTTATTTCTAGTTTTAGGTCAAAGCCCCGCCACAGCTAGAGCCGCACCCTGCTGTACAGCCGTAGCAGTAGGGTGCCGTTTGGATTTCATCGATCAAATCCAGGGTACCTGCTGCCAGCAGCATTGCGATCGTCAGAGGTTCCCCAGCAGCATTTTTTGCGGAAATTTCAGCCATTTGATTAAAGTCACAGTCGTAAATATTGCCCAGGTAGTCTACCGATAGCTCATTGCGACACATCAACCCTTCTACGGTTTGGGCGTTAAAGTGATCTGCCAAAAACTGAACATAGGGCTGATACAGCTTTTGGCGCTGGAGATACTGCCCCGTTCTGCCGACAGGAAGATTAGTAATGGTATAGAGATTGCTAAAGATAATGCCAAAGTTTTGGTGTAGAAAATCTCGGTAATCTTGCTCTAGGCTTTTTTGGTCTGGGGTGAGAGAAAAGGGGCGATTTCCCGTCGGAATGGGTGGGTTATATACCAAGTCCAGAACTAAGTTTGGGTCTTGCCCATAGCCCAAGCGATTAAGCCATTGCAGCGCCTTAATCGAGGCATCGTACACCCCGTGACCGCGCATCTTATCGACGTTATCGGCTAAATAACACGGTAAAGACGCCACAATTTGCGCCTGATGCTGGGCGCAGTAGGCTGGGATATCACTAAACCCGTCTTCAAAGTAAATCGTTAAATTAGAGCGCACAATCACCTGCTTACCTGCGCGACGCGATGCCTCCACAATGGGCTTAAAGCCGTAGAGCATCTCTGGCGCACCACCTGTTAAATCCACCGTTTTGATCTGCGGGAACTGATCAATCAGAGCAATTAACTGCTCACAGACTGCCGCCGAAAGTTCTTCGGTACGGTTGGGGCCGGCCTCAACATGGCAGTGGGTACAGGCCAAGTTACAGCGCTTGCCTAGGTTAAGTTGCAGCACGGTGATGGGGGCTTTTGTGAGGGGCGTTGCAAGCCGTTCTGAGAAAGGCACAACTGTAGAATGATCGGGTGAATCAACAGCGATAGTTTGAGTCATAGCAGATCTAAGTAGACATCAAAGCGTTAGCACTACGGACGATTGAGCAGCCAGTACAGCATGGCGCTAAAGGCTGCGGCGATGGGTAAGGTCAACAGCCAAGAAAGCAAAATTTGATAAAACACTTTGAGATTGACTTTACCCGCCACTAGCCCCGTGCCAAAAATCGTACCGACAGAGACATGGGTGGTCGAGACGGGCAGGCCGTACTGACTCGCTGCAATCACCAGTATGCCCGTTGATAAATTTGCCGAAAAGCCTTGACCATGATTAATCGCCGTAATTTTTTGGCTCATGGTGTGGGCGACTTTTTTGGCGTTCAGTAAGCCGCCAATCGCCATCCCCAGCGCAACGGCAAACATCCCCCACGGAATTGAAAACGTTTGACCAATCAACAGCAGTGCCACAATTTTGGGCGTGTCGTTAAGACCTCTGGCAAAGCTGACAATACCCGCACTCAGAAAATGCAGCCCATCCACTATGGTCTGACTCTGGATGCCAAAATAGTCGCCTTTATATCGCTGAGTACAGTTTTCTGTGGCGCTAATTGCTACTTCGGGTAGTGGAGCGTCTTGCAAAAGCGACGCTGAAGCCCCTTGAGGAATGGGCACTAGCCGCTGAGGTTCGCCAACGCAAATACACCATTCTTTTTGAATGCCAAGAGATGCGCGCAGATAGCGGAATAGTCGATAGGCAACGTTCCCTAGCACAATGGCGAGGAGAGGACTGAAAACCAACGGCAGCACAAAGGTATTACCCAGTGCGGTGAAATTAACCGCCCCACCCATCGCCACCAGACCCGCCCCGACGAGTGCCCCCGTTAAGCCGTGGGTGGTTGAAACCGGAAACCCTGTGAGCGTTGCTAAAAGAATTGTGATACCCGTTGCGATCGCAACTGCCAGATGGAAGTCGGTGGATACGGCGATCGCATCGGGCACCAGTCCTTTGCCAGAGAAACTTTTTAGCAGCTTTTCTGCCAGCACAATCGAGCTGATCGACCCTAAAAATGTAGTGAGGGTTGCCCAGGCGATCGCCTGTTTATAAGACGTTGTTTTACTGCCAAAGAGCGTTGCAACCCCTTTAAAGTTGTCATTGGCACCATTGGCATAGGCCAAAAAAAGCGTGGCTAAAAATAAAGCGAAAACTTGCATCTATTAACGTCCTTAACAGCAACCGCCGCCTGTATAGTGCCAGGTCGAGGGGGTGACAAGAATCTCTTGCGGCAGTGTACGCGCAAGATTCGCTGCCGTTTTGTCACACACCGCAGCGGGTAGACCTCGGTGTAAAACATGTCCGGCGCGATCATCAAACATTGCTTCTGTGCCTGTATAGATTGCTGTTTTGCCCGTAAAAATGCAGGCACCGTCTTCTGGGATGGGCACTTTGTAGGCCACAGAGTCTAAGCTTTCTAGCAGTAGCGGCGTTTCGATGGCATAGCTATGGGTATCTAACAGACGGTAGGGTCGTCGCGCTCGAATTTCGACCTGACCAAAGCCTGCTTGCACAATAAACTGTACATATTCGTCGTAGGTCATAGCCCCCGATAAACACATGGCTCGTAGGCGTTCATCTTGCTGAAGGTTGGCAGGGATAGATCGATCTGCGATGGGGTCACTCATGAGTAATCGTCCCCCTGGCTTAAGGACGCGGTAAGTTTCGGCTAAAGCCCGTCGTAGGTCTGCTGCCTCAAAAATATTGAACAGACAGTTTTGAGCCACCACATCCACTGAGCTGTCAGGCACGGGCAGCGAAAACGCATCCCCTTCTAAAATCTCGACAAAGGAGGGGTCAAACCAATCATTTTGTTCTGCCGCTAAAGCTAAATTCTGCTGCGCGGCTAAGCGCATTTCTGGTACTGGGTCAACTGCAATTACGGCACCAGGCTTACGCCCAAAGTAAGCAAACTGAAGCGCTTCTAGACCGCCGCCTACGCCAATATATAAGACCGTTGGGTTCCCGAATAGCTCTGCTGCATGTACCGTGGAGCCACAGCCATAGTTCATCTGCTGCATAATGTCTGGCACATTAAGACCCGGCAACTGGATGGGGGGTGCGGTGACGCAACACAAACCCACTTGGGGCGTTTCGGCGGCATCGGCATAAAATTGCGCTGTGGTTTCGAGATAGCTCATGTATAGATTTTCCGTAAAGAGAGTTCAAGGAATAGAAAACGCGCACAACATTGAGGCTCTGGTTGCCCTGCTAGCAATGAGAAAGCCTACTGTCGATTGAGCGACCAATCGTAATTTAAGTAGCCCACTTTATACTTTCCCTGAGCGAGATAGTCTTGATCTGAAGGGCTAACGTAGCGGCTGATAAAGTTGAGGGTGGCGCGCTGTTTGCCATTGCCTGCAAATTTACCTTCTACACTGTATTGCTTTTGCCAATCGTCGCCAAACCAGTCAAAGATGGCAGAAATCTTCACTTTGTTTTGGGTGTGATCGATCTGTAACCCCGTTGTGGACAACCACTGACGCACCTGATCATCGAGTTGAGTATTGAGTTTTTCGCCTGTATACGGCTCTTGCCGAAGCGGGGGGCAGCTTATGGCGGCACACACTAAAGCGGCATGAATACGCGGCTCGTTGAACTGTTTGCGAAGGGTTTGATGCTCAATATTATCTAGGGTTTTAGATTCGCCGAGAACCAGATGCTGGGCTGAGTTCCAGACGCCTCCAATATCTTTAATGCTTTTTTTAAGGGGCTTTTGGTCAATGATGGATTCTAGGGTAATGGCGTTATAGGCATTAATCTGAAAGGCGATTTTCTCTAGATCGTTCCAGGCTGCATAGGTGCTTGGGGGTACTGCTCCAAGGCTTGCTACAAATGCTTTTAAGGGCTGTGGGTTGGCCTGTAGTGCTGAGTAGTTGACCAATCCCTTTGCGTTGACGTAGGTTTGCAGAATCTTCCCGTAACCTTCATAGGTGAAGGGTTGAGCCGATGCGGTTGCTGCTGCTGGGCTGACGTTCTGGGCTAGGGGTGGAGCGTTGGTGCAGGCGGGGAGAATGGCGATCGCAGCCACAAAAGCCAATAATCTTGTTTTGAACACAACATACCCCTGACAGAAGGAACCTCCACTATTTATGAAGCATTTCGCTATCAGAAAACTGACCCTACACTAAGTTTTTCCTGAGGATTTGCTGAGTACACCTTTAAACCTCATGATTGAGGCAAATATCTTGATATTTTGACGAATGGATATCTTGTTCTAGGGCGATCGCTGCGACTGAAGAAAGCTATACCCATGATCGAATCGTGGGATCATCCGACAATTAAATCGCTGAAGTTCATCAACGATATCAGGGCGATCAAAGTCTTTTGAGTTTCGATTCAAAAAACAAGCTTGCTGGGGGT
This sequence comes from Thermosynechococcus sp. WC_1, assembly GCA_020058975.1. Taxonomy (GTDB): domain Bacteria; phylum Cyanobacteriota; class Cyanobacteriia; order Thermosynechococcales; family Thermosynechococcaceae; genus JAAURS01. Next base: position 9,592 of record JAGVDA010000353.1, read on the forward strand.
GATCTTGTCGTAGGTGCTCAGTAACAGATGCATAAACCAAGGCATCTTGAGGTGTTAAATCGTAGATGGCTTCACAAGATGCAGCTTCAACAAGAATATCTGCGGTGAGGGCAATGACTTCTCCAATGTTGAGAATTCGTTCTCGATTTTGACTAAAGCGATTGCGCTCCTCCTCGTTGCTTTGGACTATCAAGTTGGCAATATCTTGAATACTTTGTATGCGGCTTGCATAGGAGGCTGTCCGTGACAGTTGTCGCAACTCAGTGTCTAGCGACTGTTGCAGTTCCCGACGACTTTTGGATTGACGGCTTAGCTTCTCGTGGGGTTCGGCAAGGCTGTAGGCGGGGATAAAAAGCTTTGTTTGTTCTGCTTCACAGAGTTGCAAAATTTTTTCACAACTTGCAGATTGTTCTTGCTCAAAGGTTAGCTCCAAGATGAAATTGGTTTCAACATAGATATTCACGCAGCGGCCTCATGCTCGATTTTGCCTCCGGCTAAGGCAGCATGGAGTCCTAAGTCAATGACCCAATGCTGAGACTCATCAAGGTCTTCATAGGGGTTCTCGGAGTAAATAATCTCTCTAAGCCAAGATTCAACGATGAGTTCAAGGCTTTGTCCGCTGATTTTTTCAGCCGTTACCCCAGCTCTTTCAAGGTAAGGCTGAAGAATGGGACGTGCGTCAATCGTATAAGTAGGTTCACTCTGATCTAATTGAGCATCAGCACCAGTCCATAGATAAAATTGGTCTGGAAAGACCATCAAGAAGTAGGGCGCTTTTGGGAAGGTGCCGTGGGCAAGAATATTGCTTCGGAGGCTTGCGGCCCATTGAGGCGATGCGCCAGTTTTGCGCTTGACCTCCACCACAAGGGCAAGCTGACCTGCACGGTTGTCTACTGATAAGTCCCAACGAGAACTAAGGCTAGCAACCATATATAGGCTCATTTTAGAAACCGACTGCTCTACTAGTTTGACGCAAAATACTGACTTTTATCAAGTTTTAGAATTAGAGTTCAAAAAAACAAAATCTTAGATCAACGCATTTCTGACTATTTCCTTAAAATCACCCAGTATTTCTATCACTTTTAATACTGTCGAATGGCATCTTGAATCAACAATTTATGCTTGTACAGATGTGATACCTTTTCAATATCCACTCGTGATTCATTCTCTGGTGCAAATATTGTGACTGACATTTTTGTTTTTGAGAAATAAAATCGACATATCGGACGCCGATTATTGTTATCCAGTAAAATTGCACAATAGCTTTTGGCATCTCTGATTGCTATTCTTTCAGAATCAATGAGTTCTGCTCCAATAGCCTGGATAATGCGGTAGCCTTCTAACTCCTCGGGAGTTGTTTCGATACCTTCATTTTCTACCTGTTCCGTTTGAGGAACTTCTTCTAAGCTTGATGATTGCTCAATAGAATTAAGTTCAGGTTCAATAGCTGATTTTAATCGTTCATTTAGTCTTTCCCGAACGTAGTCTCGCATCGCATGTTGAGTAAGCTCTGTGAACTGATCACGAATTTGCTGAGTAAATCTACCTTCATAAACACGATTTGTTAGTAATCTAACTAATTCATCTGATGGTGATTCAAATTCAGATTTTATTTCAGACAACAATGCCTTATGGTACTTAAGATTGCTTGCTGTACTAATAATTGTTTCCAGATTAAATGATGTTTTTGTGAATTTTTTTAGCTCTTCAACCTGACTTTCACCAAAATGGAAAAGATTAAACTCAAAAAATGGACGATCATCCATTCGATTTTCTCTCTCTAGATCGCTAAAGAAAACATATCGAATTCCATCAGTTAAAACTCCAGAACGAGCATCGGTAACTGAAAAGTATCTAAAAAGCTGCCCTGCATGTTTTGCTTCTAGATCTGCACCAATAGTTTTGCATTCGATGAGTATAATAATTTTACCGTTTTGTTTGATGGCATAATCGACTTTCTCTCCTTTTCTGATTCCATGATCCGCTGTCAATTCTGGAATTACTTCTGCGGGGTCAAAAACGTCATATCCTAACGCCTGAAGAAAAGGAAGGACAAATGCGGTTTTTGCAGCTTGCTCAGTAAGTACGGCGTCCTTCTGTCTTTGGATACGGCTGGAAAGCTCCATTAATTTGTCAATTAAATCCATTGATTTGTCCACTAATGAGTTAGTTTTATAAGCCTTTAAGTTAAAATTATAATCATTTTTCCTTTGTGGAGAAAAAACCGTATAATTACGGATATTTTGATATATTGTCTCCGAATTACGTTCGATTTTAGGACTCACAAGCATTCTCCTGTCTTGCCGGACATGGTGTCAGTTTTGGCCAGAACGGAGGAGAGTGGCAATGAAGGGGGCGATCGCCCTTCCTGCTCTTGGGAGAGAATTTGATCGCCCAAACCACTGTAGGATTCTGAAAAAGCATTACCTTGCATCCATCAAAATCCCTCATCCATGTCCGATCGCCCCAAAACTCAAACGCTTCACCTCAGCGACCTTTGCCAAAACAAACCAGAACGCCCTGGATGGTCGCTCACCTTCGGAGCCACCTGCGCCGCTGCCGCCGCCGTTTGCCTCGACGAGCAAAACCATCCGACTCCTGTCACCCTCCAAATTGATGGACAGTATCCTTGCGAAATCGAAATTCAGTGGAATGCAGTAGACGAGACCACACGACGATTTAACGCCGACCCAGAAGTCGCCACCGAATATGGAGCCTATGGCATCGCATCACTCATAATGCCTCATCTGACTAACCTTACTGTTATCGAACGCTCCGTTAAAGGCAAAGGCTGTGGCTTCGATTTTTGGCTTGGCTCCATCGACAATCTAGATACCCTATTTCAACGAAAAGCCCGTCTTGAAGTTTCAGGGATTCGTAACGGATCGCAAAGCATCATTCAATCCAGAGTTAATATGAAGCTAAAGCAAATCAGCCCCTCCGATACCGTAGCTCCTGGCTATATTTGTGTTGTTGAATTTGGCACACCGCGATCGCGCATCATTGAAAAATGCAGAACGTAGAAACCCTCCACCATGAAGCGATGGAACTGGTAGACCAAGCGGTCTTAGCGCGTCAACGTGGCGATATTCAGGCCGTCCAGACGTTTTCTAGAGCTGCTTTTAGGAAAGAACGGGCAGCGGCTGATTTGGTTGCCAACCAACTAGACCTAGAACCTACCCGCGCCGTCCTACACCGCAGCGCCGCAGTTCTTGCCCTAGAATGCTCTGAACTTCGAGAAGCCGAACGACTCATTGGTCGAGCACTTGCCGGAAATCCACCTGACGATATTGCAAACGAACTTCGTGACCTGTTGTTAGAAGAAATTTATTCTCAGCGCCAAGCCATAGGTCACTAGACCTAATAGGTATGATTTTTGCGTCGAGATTTGATGCGATCGCCCTTCATCTCCTCCATAAGCCTCTAATGAGCAATACGCTATGATGCCCCTGCCTTCTCGCCTAACCCTTCATGGCCTTCGATAACCTCTGTAAACTACTTGTCGAAAAACACCCTGTTCGCTTTGCCTCTTGGGTTTTAGGCCATTTTGCGACCTCCCGCCGAGGGCACAGTCATTGAACAAAATCTAACGTTAATCCACTCCCAAAACCTTCGGGCTACTACGAGTCAACTTCCACTCTGTCCATAGCCAGCCCATCACAAAAGGCAGCCATAGCAAAAGCCGCTCTGGCTGCGTTAATTGCCAATCTGGCAAACGGGAGGGCAACACAAAGTAAACAAACGCCGATAGGCTTACCCATCGCACCCCCCAATTGCTCGTCGGCACCGCAAAGGGAACCACCCACGCAAAATACCAGAAATGGACAATGGGCGTTAGCAGCAACAGCCCAAATAAATACCATTCTGTAAATTGCCGAATGCCATTGGCTCTTAGCAACAGCCAGCCCACAAATAACGCAAGGGGAAATAGATAAATCCAGTTGGCTTGCAAAGAAGGTTGCCAAAATTGCCCAACCCAATAAGGGATAAACTCTGCGCTGCGTCCATAAGAGACAAAAACCGACTCGGTTGGAATTAAAGAACAGCGGTTGGGCTGACAAAAGGCAAGGCTAGACAACCCCATCGGTAAAATGCCAACTAGACCAATACAGACCGCACGCCAAATCTTGAATTGCCGCAGCGATCGCCACATCAAAAACCCCAATATCGGCACTGACATCCACTTCACCGCCACACTAACGCCCACCAGTAACGCGCTCCAGAGCCAGTCTAGGGGGCGAGGGTTGCGATCGGCTATCAGCCAAGCTGCCACCAAGGGCAAAATAAACCAGCTATCGTAATGTGCGCCCCCCGCAAAACTGTAGAGAATGAGAGGATTCCAGCCGTAGAGCATGGACTTGGCATTGCCAAACCGCCGACACAGCAACCCACAAACCCATAAATCTGCAACAACAAAAGCGACCTTAAAAAGAATGACATTTAAAGCAATTGCCGCCAGTCCCCGAAAGCCAAGCTGCGTTAAAGGGGGATAAATAGCGGATACGTCCATATGGTTGATCTGCGACCACCAAACCGTCCGAAAAGCCTCAAGTTCTGGGGCATTAGGCGCAAATGCAAACGGATTAAACCCTAGGTTTTGGATATGTCCTTCCCAAAGGTAGCGCCACACGTCGCTGCCAGGGAGCATGGGCAGCAGCAGTAGGCGAGTGAGAACGGCAACGCTCCAAAACCATAAGTTTGAGATGCGCTTCACCTGCCAAGAGAGCATGTAGCCTAGCCCCATCACCCCAGCGCCCATCCAGAAATTGCGCAGTGCGATAGGGGCTTGGAAATTGCTGTGGGGCTGCATCAAAATACAGCCCAGCACCAGTAGCAATGTACTTAGCCAAAGCCAGTACGGCAACTGCGGCAAACGTTTCCTGTATAGTTGCGCCAAAGTGCCCAAAATAAACCGACCTGCCTTAAAGCTCCCAATTAAAGTTCCGCTAATTTTGGACTGCCCACCCTGGCGTGGATGGTACTCTACGGGCAGTTCGCAAATTCGCAGTCTCGTCTCTATTGCCCGTACCTGCATTTCAACCGTCCAGCCAAAGGCTCGATCCTGCATCGCAATTTTCTCTAATGCCGATCGCCGGATCAGCCGCAGAGGCCCTAAGTCGTTATAGGTGTGACCCCAGCCCCAAGCAATAAGGCTCGTCGCCAAACGATTGCCAAACTGCTGCACGGGTGTAAGAACTGCGCGACCTTGAGGGGTTGCGGTGCGATCGCCCAGAATCAGGTCATGGCGATCGCATTGCTCAAAAAACTGCGGGAGCTGGCTCAGGTCATCACTGCCATCTCCATCGCAGAACAAAATCCATTCAATTGCTGCGGGTAAATCTTGGAGTCCTCGCCAGCAGGCTTGACCGTATCCTCCCTGGGGTTCTTCTATCACTTCTGCGCCTGCGGCACGGGCTTGATGTTTACTTTGGTCGGTGCTGCCATTATCGACCACTCGAATCCGGTTTAGACCTTGCGCGTTTAGTTTGGATACAACCTTTGCGATCGTGTCTTCTTCATTGAGGACGGGCACAATGACCAAAATGTTGTCTAGATTAATTTGCGTAAAAGACATAGCGACTTAAGGATGAACACTAGATAAAAGCACTGAGGGCGTCAGCATTGGGCGCAGACTGACAGACGCAATATCCGTCCATCTCGCGCTGTAAAACGCTCAAATACCTGATCGCTGTTGTCTATTAAGACAGACTGTCCTGAATTTTTGATGAGATTCCTGATTCTATCGGCAAGCAGTGGTATCCCAGGCCATAATAAAACGCCAGAAATCTCAATCTTCTCCTTTGAAAATCTGGATCATTGGTGATATTAAATTTTTATTGTTTTTTGGGTGTAGATAATTTTTCTGGCAAAATAATATAGACTAACGGCTGTAATCCAACGCCGGAATATTTAGAACGTCCATCAAACATATTGAGGGGATGGGAATGAGTGTTTCAGATGTAGAGACCATTGAGGCAATCGCCCACCTTATTACCCGCCACATTGATCGCCAGCAAAACAGTCCCAGAAAACGCGATCAGCACCCAAAACAGCATGGCTGCGTGAAGGCTCGCTTTTGTGTAGAACCCCATCTATGGGAAAAATTGCCCCAAGCCTGCCGCGTTGGGCTATGGCATCAGCCCCAAACCTTTCCTGCCTGGGTTCGTTTTTCTAATCTTAAAGACACCGATGATTCTAAGGGCGATATCCACGGCATGGCAGTCAAAGTTATGGTGGAAGGCGATCGCGATGATTTGGAGTCGGAACAACAGGCTAAAACCCAAGACTTTGTTTTTATTGACGTTCCGCGCTTTTTTATGAAAGGGGTTCAGCCCTATCTAGAGATTTTTGAGGTGCTGGATTTAGTAGCGGCACTTAAAGATCCGTCTGTAACAGAGCCACCCGCACACAATAAATTGGCGCTACTGCTGAAAATTTTGATTCGGCTCCTTGCATTCTTGTTTCCCAGTTTTTCTCCTCGTCAATGGCGCTTGCGCGAAATTTGGATTTTAATCAGCGCCAAAATTCAAAAAAAACGGTCTAAACTCTCTAGCCCTCTCGATCAGCCTTACTGGAGTACAACCGCCTATCGCCTTGGCAATTCCGCTCAGGCCATGAAGTATTTTGTAAGACCCAGCGTAATCAATCAGGCTCCTAAACCCAAGCGCTACACGCCCAATTATTTGCGAGATGCCCTAGTAGAACATCTTACCCATCAGCAGCAAACCGCTCGATTTGATTTTTATATTCAGGTCAAATCAAACCCTACCTCAGCCGACCTAGATGACCCCACCACAGAATGGAACGATGTCCCAGAATATAAAGTCGCCACCATCGAGATTCCACCCCAGCAGTTTTACACAGCGGCAGAGCCAGCCTTTGGCGAAGATTTTTCGTTTACACCCTGGCACTGTTTACCAGAGCATGAACCCTTAGGCAGCATTAATACCATTCGTCGTCTGGTTTATCAGCAGGCTGCTCAACGTCGCAATGATCTAAATCAGAAGGCAGGTTTGCCTTCGCCAAAACCACCGCAAGAACTGCCGAGGCGATCGCCCCTAGGACAATTCCCCCTCACCGCAATTTTTCCCCTGCGTCCAAACACCCTCGATGCACTCAAGCTTGAGCTAGCGCAAGTTGCCGAGCAGATTAAAGATCGCACCAACACCTACTTTATAAAATCGCCCTCCACCCACTTTGCGCGCTGGGTGATTTTAGATGCCCCTGAGCAGCATGTATCGCCTCATCTGCTGTTTATCAGCAACCATGATGGTTCTGTCACAAACTACCTTCAAGAATTGGTTGAAACCATGGGCGCTGAGATGGACACCATCTGGTGTCATTGTGAAGGCTTTAACCCTGGCGATGCCCTAGACGCTGAAGTCTTTACGCGGTTTATTCTGAAGCACGCGCTCAACACCCAAGCCTTTTATGTGGGCTGTCGAGACACAACGGCTCAAGAAATCTTAGCCGCTAAATTGCTGCGCCAGCGGATCGATCAGCTTGCCCAAACCCACGCTGCCGATCTCGAAGCCCCGCTGACAGAACTCTCTGCCCTCACCCCAGCAAGACCGCCTGACTCACCCTTTCCCCTATGGCTCCTTCCCCTGGTGGGTCTGGCTCGTACCATTGCGCTGGGGTTGCAGTCTTGGGTGGGCGTTTTTCCTCAGCGCAATAACCCTGGCGATCGCTTTAAGCCCCAGCCCAGCCAGATTGCGCGAATGCAGACCTGCGACCAGATTGAAGACCAGTTGGTTGCCAATGGCATTTTGCCCAATCAACTGACCACGCTTTCACCCATTAAGTCTGAGTTTCATAAGTTCATGCTTAAAACAACGCTGTGGTTGATCAATCAGGTTTCTCAAACCTCACGGGGCACACTGGTTGGCATCTCCAGTATTCACTTTGCGCGATGGGTGATTGTGGATAAAGGCATCCTTAACGATAGCCGTACTTCCTACCTCATTTTTGAAAGCAACTATCGGGGCAGTTGGGACAGCTACCTCGATGATTTTGTATACAAAACCCTCATCCCGATGAATCTGCTTTGGGGGAACTTAGAAGGCTTTCCTAGCAAGGGCTGTCAAGACATTGAGATGTTTAAACAGCACCAACGGCCTCGTCAATTTCCGGCTCAGGTCTACTACTGCGCCTATCCAGAGCTATCGGTGCAAAATATTGTGTGCGATCGCAATTTAGCTAAGGCCATCAGAGATCTTAAAGACTATCTCAGCGGTGCCTATAGCCTTCTCTCTACCGCACAAGATCCGCTGTTGATGCGTCTAATTAAGTTAATGGGTGAGTAAGTTCAGTCCGTATTGTGATGCCGTATTAAGGAGTTGCCCATGCTGAGCGCAGAACCGAGCGAGAAACCACAGGTCGAGACTTTTCTTGAGTTGAAAGAGATTCAAGGCATTATTGTGAGCGGTTATGGTCACTTGTCTCATTCTAAGTATCTGTTTGTGCAGATTGAGAGTGCAGAGAAAGCCAAAGATTGGCTGCGATCGCTCCTTGAAAACCAGCGCATCACCAGCGCTCACTGGGACACAAAACCTGTCTCGGCAGTGAATCTAGCGCTCACCTATGCAGGGTTGCAAAAGCTGAATACCTCAGAGGATTTCCTGCAAAGTTTCCCGAAAGAATTTGTCGAAGGCATGACCACACCCAAGAAGTCAGAGCAGCTTGGCGATCTGGGTATCAATGCCCCCCAATATTGGGAAAAACCCTATCACCCCAACTCAGATGCGATTGATCTGCTGCTCATTTTGCAAGCAGGTGCAGAAGCTCTAGACGCACTTCACATTGAATATGAGAGACAGCTAGAACCCAATGGTCTAAAGCTCCTCACGGTTGAAACTGGATATATCCCCGCAGACAGCAAAGAGCATTTTGGCTTCCACGACAGTATCTCTCAGCCCATTATTGAGGGTAGCCCTCAAGAAAGTAAGGTCAGCAACAGCACCCAAGATTTAACCAAAGCCGGAGAATTTATCTTGGGCTACCTCAACGAAGATGGCAACTATCCCTCTACCCCTACGGCTCCCATTTCTCAAGATAAAACCCACGCCCTATCGCTGCTATCCGAAACGGCACTCAAAGACTTTGGGCGCAACGGCAGCTACTTTGTGTTTCGCAAAATCGCTCAAGACGTGGCAGGCTTTCGCCAATACTTTCAGGAGACATTTAGCACACCCGAAGAACGCATACTCATGATGTCTAAAGTTGTGGGGCGGTGGCCTAGCGGCGCTCCTCTGGTTCAGGCACCCGATGTAGATCCATTGGGCGATCGCCTCCCCGAAAATGACTTCTTGGCAAACCATAACGACTTCACCTACCGCACCGGAGATCCCCAAGGCTTTCGCTGCCCGTTTAGTAGTCATATCCGCCGCACCAATCCGCGAGATGCTTTAGGGCAAGATGTAGGTGAATCAATCAAAAGTTCGCGGCGGCGACGGTTATTGCGCCGAGGCGCAGTTTATGGCGACCCGCTGCCCCAAGGCATTTTAGAAGATGATGGACAGGCAAGAGGGCTGCTGTTTTTTTGCATCAACGCCAATATTCGGCGACAGTTTGAGTTTGTGCAGCAAAGTTGGGTAAACGCCCCCACCTTTAATGGTCTCTACGACGAACGCGACCCTCTCGTGGGCTATAACCCTGACGGATCTGATCGCACCATGATTTTGCCCCACGCACCCCTGAGCCAACGCCTTAGCTTGCCTAACTTTGTCACCCTCAAAGGTGGAGCCTATTTTTTCTTGCCTAGCCTTTCAGCACTAAACTTTCTGGCAGCAGCATCGGTTCAGGCTCAGCGCTGAAGCCATCCCAAGAGATCGCCCCTAACGTCACCAAAGAAGACTTTTGCGCGTCTGTGAGCCCTGTTACGCCCTCGATGTTCATCTGGTCGTAGGGTTTGTCTTCTTGAAAGGTTTGCATACATTGCCCAGTGGCAACATTCCAGCGCTTAATGGTTCCTTCTTGAGCCGCACTAAATAGTTCTAACGTCTGGGGATGAAATGCCACAGACCAAACCTCTCGCTCATGGCCTCTTAGCGTTTGGGTGCAGCTACCATCGGGGATAGA
>JAGVDA010000161.1 GCA_020058975.1 Thermosynechococcus sp. WC_1
CCCAGTACGCATCCAATCCCTTTTGCCGCCTCAGCTAATACCGAAAACACTCCTACCGCCGTACCGCCGTGGTAAAACGCCGCAGATACGCCAATGTTGCCGGTGCCCAAATCCTTTAGTTTTTGGCCTGTTAGACCGCGCACAATCCAAGCCGTAATGGGCATTCCGCCGATGAGTGGACAGCCCACTACCAGAAACAAAATGCCCCACCCATCATTAATAGACATCAAAGCTAAGAATCTCCCCGTTGCCATGCCGTAATGGGCGAAATGCGTGGAGGCCACAGGAGCTTTAACTCAGATGCCTTAAGCGAATCTTGAACCACAGTAGCAGCCTCTTCTCCCTGCCAAGACTTTGCCCAGATGCTGCCCTGGACACGGGCAGAAGATTTAACGACGGAGGTGGGCGCAACTAAGACGAGGTAAAGCGGAGCAGCGTCTCCACTCAGGTTAACCTCAGGGGTAGGTGCTAAAGCCGACGGATAAACGTAAAGCTGAGTTCGCATAGACGATGGCATCCCTTCTTGCTCAATCGCAGGAGTGGCTTCTTTCTCTATTTCTTTATTTCCTGCTAGAGTAACTGGCCCGTGGGCATAGATAATGAGCGTTGAACCGGAGGCTACCCGAATTTGACCGCCCCCTGTGAGAGTCAGCCCACCGTCTAAATCAAGCACCACTGTTTCTGAACCCGTCCCTACCGTTAAAACGGACGAAGAACTTGTGAGGTTAATAGACTGTCCATTTTTGGCTCTCATCCGATAGGTCAGAATGCCGCTGCTTAAATTTTTTGTACCTGGCTGACTCAGGTTGGGGAAAGTAACAGCTTGATTTTCAATCGCTGAAGTTTTAGACTCTGGGCTAGAAGGTAAACGGCTGCCTTCAGGAGATAGTTCAGGGAAATTGATCGCCGGAAGCCCTTGATAGGTGTAAGGGGCTTGAACCCTGCCTTGAAGCTGCTGAACAGGCTGAGTAGAAGCAGCATCACCTAGACAAGTAGAGTCTCGCACATGAACCAGAAACTGAGTCGTCTCTGCGGTACTTGCCGCTTGATTCTGCTTAATCCAAAGTCCAGGCAAATCGCCTAATCCTGGATTGCGAGTGACGTTGAAGTTGACCTTAAGCTGAGCCGTCGCGGTGCGGATTGCATCATCTGGATTGATTCGCCCTTGGACGATCAGGGTTCCAGTACCGAGCGTCGGGTTAGCAATGTCGGGCTGATACTGATAGCTCACCAACCGAAACTGTCCGTCGGCTGGGTCGGCAGTAGCGTTGCTCCACTGCTGCGTGGCATAGGACTGAATAAGGGTGATGGGTTGAGTAGAGTCAGTACTGCAAGGGTTCAGCGAGATGTTAGGCAAATTAGACCAAGTGGCAGCGCTGCCACAGGATGCACTGAGAGCGCCATCAGAACAGGCTGTTGCTAAAGCTCTATACCGATTAAAGAGTGCCTGGAACTGGGCGATACCGTGTTCTGCCACCGCTACACTTCGCACATTGGCTTTTTGGGCGATCGCCGCAATTCGATTTTGGCTAGAGCGTTCAATCATCATGACGCCCAACAAAATTGTGATGACCCCCACACCCAAGACAACGGGTAAAACGAACCCTCTCTCTGAAGGGGACGTAGCCATTAAAGCGCGTGTTGATCTGCGAAAACGCATCGCTACCAAGACCTTCTAGGAATGCCGCTATGCCGTACCATATCAGCTTCTCAGTATATCAATCTGGCGAGTGCCCAGACTGTCTGCTACCCGTAGTAGGGTAAAACATTATCCCAGTGTGGTCTTTCACCGTTTTGCCAAGCGTTCCATCCTAAGGTCAACACTGCATTGGCAAGCTGTTGCGGGTCAATGGCATTCTCGCTCTGAATTACCTGGTCAATGCCTGAAGTGGATGAGACAAGCTGGTTCCACGCCTGCTCAGACAAAAGCTGATCGGCACAAACTGCGCTCACTAAACCTTCGGCAACCTGAACTTTATAGATTGCGCCATAGACATTACCCTGCTGTCCAGCCTGACTGACTGCAACTGTCCAGGTTTTGGCATGGTGTGGATTGGTCGCAACCCAAGCGGCGATCGCCAGGTTTGAGAAGCCATACAAAGGTAGGTGAAGCTGCTGTGCCAAGGTACGCGCGGTTACAGCCCCAATGCGGATTCCGGTAAAGCTGCCCGGGCCTTTAAGTACGGCAATCCAGGCGAGATCGGCCCACCGCTGGGGCACCATAAAGTCTTGGAGTAGCGGATGCAGTTGGGTCGAGATCGCTCGCTCTAAAAACCAAGACTGGTAGCGATTAGACCCTGACGGCTGCCCCAGCGCCAGTGTTAAAGCGGCAGTGGTGGTATCTAGGCCAAGGCCATAGGAATGCTGAACGGAATCAAGATTTAACGTCATTACACTGCACAAAAATGCTTAAAGCGCCGTCTTTTAGACAACAAAGATCAGTTCATTTTTACCGAAAACAGGAATATTGCGCTAAAAATGTTCAATAATTGCTCAAAAAAAGCCTGTTTGGCACATTCAAGTCACATTTTCCAAAATAGCGCATCGTCCACTAAGATTTATGTAGAGTCTGAGAATGTGCAACTTCAAATTCATATTTGTTTATATAGATTTCAAGTAAATCCCTTAAGACTCAACGTGCCAGCAAGGTTTTAAGCCGCGTTGGTTAAGTTTAGCTTTCCCATTTCTAAGAATTTTTTATTTTCTAGCCAAATCCTTTAATGAACAGGCTTAATTAGGTACCAATAGATCTGTATGGATCCTTTCCCTGAGTACTCATCAGAGCTAGTATTCGAGACTGATAGCAGTCTACAGCTTCTATTGTTTATTGATAAACGCTCTAGCTCCAAAGATCAGCTTCGCCAAGTTCAAGATTATCTAGAAACGCTGCGCGCGACCTGCGCCTTTGAGCTTCAGATTATTGATATTGAAGATCAGCCTTATCTCGCTGAGTATTTTAAGCTGGTGATTACGCCAGCACTGATTAAAGTTTTGCCCGAGCCTCGTCACATTCTGGCAGGCAATAACTTGGTGATGCAACTGACAGAATGCTGGCCTAACTGGCAAAGCTCTGTAATAGCGTCAGAGGTACGGCAGCCAAGCCTCGATTCACAGAATGCCTTAGCCCAGTCCGTGAAAGCAATGCAGCTATCGGATGAAATTTTCCAGCTTCGCCAAGAAAATGAGGCACTTCAAGAGCAAGGGCTGTTCAAAGACCGCATCATTGCCATGTTGGCGCACGATTTGCGCAATCCACTGACGGCGGCGGCGATCGCCCTAGAAACCCTCGAAGGTCAGTGGGATGCTTCCCCTAACAAGGTTGTGCTGCCCCCAGAAACCATGACGCGGTTGGCACACCATGCGCGATCGCAGATGCAGGTGATTGAGCGCATGATCACCAATTTATTAGATGCGTCACGGGGCAAAAGTTCCGAACTTAAAATTTGTCCGCGCAAGCTCGATTTAGGGGCGCTGTGCCCACTCATTGTGGAAGATATCCAGTCCAAAGCAGAGGCTAAAGCGCAGTATCTAAAGATGGACATACCGCCCGATCTACCCTACGTCCATGCCGACAGCGACCACATTCGTCAAGTTTTCATTAACCTGCTCGATAACGCGATTAAATACACGCCAGAAGGGGGCGTCATTAAGCTATGCATTCTGCACCGAACCACTCAAAAAGTGCAGGTCAGCATTATGGATGATGGGCCAGGGATACCCCTTGGCAAGCAAAAGGCTATTTTTCATGATGCCTTTCGGCTAGAGCGCGATGAGCTAAAAGAAGGGTACGGCATTGGGCTAGCGCTGTGTCAACGCATTATTCGCGCCCACTACGGTCAAATTTGGGTAGATTCTACCCCCAATGAGGGCAGCAGCTTTAACTTTACCCTTCCGGTCTATCGCACTTGATGGCGTGTTTTAGGGTCATACTTCAGTATTCTGAATGGCTCTCTGGTCATGGCACAGAGTGATTTAGTCATAAAAGTTTATAGGTTGAGGCTCTCGATAGGCTCACAACCGTAGTAGTCTGAGAGCAATTGCCCCGTTTGCAAAATCATTCTAGGGATAAAATTTATGGTTCAGCGCGGTTCTAAAGTTAAAATTCTTCGTCCAGAGTCTTACTGGTACAACGAGGTTGGTACGGTTGCATCTGTAGACCAGAGCGGCATCAAGTACCCAGTCATCGTTCGCTTTGAAAAGGTGAACTACAGTGGCTTCAGCGGCAGCGCTGGCGGCGTTAACACCAACAACTTTGGCCTCCATGAAGTAAAGGAAGTTGAAGCGCCCAAGGCCAAGGCTAAAGCCAAA
>JAGVDA010000350.1 GCA_020058975.1 Thermosynechococcus sp. WC_1
AGCAACATCAAACTTTTGCAGCCCAGCACTGAGGTTGACACCTAAGCCGCCTTTTGCCGGATTTTCAGCTCGTCGAGCCCAGACAATCAGGGCGTAATTGTTATTTGGGAAATTTTTTTGGCTTCCCCATGCGGCGATCGCTTCGTCAGCCTTTGCCACCCCTAATGGTTTATTGGTGGGAGCATCCTTCGCCTCTACGGCCCAGACATAATAATTGACGCCACTTTTGGCTTGCAATGCCTTGATTTGCGCTTCTAGCTCAGGACCAAATTTAATGGGTGCGGACTTACTAAAAGCCAACGCCGGATCTACATAGACAGCATTGTCCGGCACAAAAGCAGGTTGCCAGTCGGCGGCTAACGCTGGGGTGCTGGACAACAGGGCCAGCAAGAGGGCCAGTGGAATTGAGTGTTTATACTGCATGGCGGTCTGATGATTGACGACATTGCGATCGTATCACACCATAGTCGTTATCGTAAACTTTTTGTGTTGGCGTGTAGACTTTTTGCTTGTCTGAGGGTACAATGGGTGAAGACAAAGAAAAACGGCACCCCTTCCCCAAGAAGAGAGCGCCGCCCTTTAAATCAACTTAATACACTAGGAATCCTATCATGCCCCACATCACTAAGCAAGCCAAGGCAATTACAGGCAATGATGCCTTGATGATGCGTCGGGCTATTCACCCGCACGCTGAAAAAGCTGCGGTTCTGTATTACGTCGTTGCTGACCTTGTGAGCAGAAATTCAGCAGTTCGATCCAAGGTCCTGGTTATCGTGCCATGCATCTCTCTGGCCGCAATCAACAAAGCAGTAGCTTACTCTCTTGATGGAGCGTGGGCCTGTACTAGCTTCACGGTAATGCCTTAAACATTTTTTCGACAGGTTGATCGATTTGTTGATCAACCTGTCAATACTAGATATATAAATCGACGGGGGAAAGACAGTCCGATGATCACGGCAACCGCATTAGACGAAACCTTGCTTAACACACCAGAAGACCCAAAAAAATTTCTGGTTGTCAGGCAGAATGGGCAAAAAATTGAGGCATACCTTGAAGACAGGATCATTTTTGCTTGGCCTGACGAGCTGACCGCAAGAATTGAACTGCTTCGGATGCAGTTCAATGGTTATTCAACGTACTGGCAATAGGAGAAGGGCGAATGCCCACGATAACGGTTCAGATAATTGGCGATCGCCTAGCCATCGTTAACAACGGCACCCCTTGCCTCTGGGTCGCTGGTAAAAGGCCAGACTGGGCGAAATATGTGGCAAGGACAGGTAGTATGTCTACAAAAAACACACCGACCAAATATTCAACATGGGGCATAAGCTATGCAGAAGCTTGCGATCTAATCAAGCTTCTTAAAGAAAGTGGCGTTCACGCAAATATCGCGTCTGGTGGCATAGCAATGTACCCAGAAAACGAAACTCAAACTTCGATAATGAAAGCTGCCTGTGCTGCTTATGGAACAACAGCAATGGAGGGAAATACTCTTGAAAAGGATCGGGTGCTAGACCCAGCCAAAGCCAATGCATACATCAACCGTCAAGCTAAAGTTCATGGCGTAGATATGGGACTGCCAGAGGAGTAGAAAAATGTCAAAACGAAAGAATCAAAACAACAAGCATAATCAACCCAAATCACAATCAATGCATAAGGTTTCTGCCAAGTTTGCAGAACATGCTGCCAACTACTTCCACGATCCAGACCCAGGAAGCACGATCGCAGAAATTATCTCAAACCAAGACGAAGAGATCCCAAAAAACCTAATCCTGAAAGCCATTGAAAAGCTAGAGGATTGTCGCGACCAGGAATTGCTCTATGCCGCCAAGGACGGGGATATGGATGCAAAACCATCCAAAGAAATCGCCCAAATGATTAAACTTCTAAGGCAATCTCTAACCCAAAAGGCATCAGGAGAAGCAGTCAAACTGAATATCTCTGAGTCTGCGGCTTTTGGCCAGTTTGTGTCTTTAAAGGTTCCAGGGGGACGCGACACGTACTCCTCAATGCGATTGCCAAAGCTGATTGCATCTTTGGGCGAAAATGCCGAGCAAACCCAAGCACAGATCGAAGAAGCTTGGGAAACCCGCAACAACATTGATAAAAACTTTCCATACACCGAGAAGGAGCTGGCAAGCGTTTTGCGATGGCACTTGCGAGGACTTGCGATCGGCTCTGCTATCCGAAAGGTGCGGGTTGATATTGAAGTTACGCAAAATTATCTTGCAGCGGCAAGGTCCTGATGGGAAATGTAAATAAGGAGAAAATAATGCAGCAACTCAAACAACTAGCAATTTCCGTTCTTCTAACAGCCCCAGTTTTCGCGATCCTTGCTACGGCAGTGCGATCGCAGCCCATCCCCCCACAAACTCTTGCCCCTAACTTAACTCACGCCCTACCTGGGGAAATCGATCAACAGACAATTGCACCTTAATTCATGGTGTGTTAGCTTACTCGCGGGAAGCCCCGCGCTCTAACGGTACTCCGTTGAGCGTCGGGATAAAAGCAGGCGAGCCGAAGACCATTGCCTGACCGCTCCCGAAGGGCAGGAAAGGTAATAAGGCTGAGACAAGCAAAATATTGTTATCACAGTCTTGCAAGTATGCTAAGATAATGGAATGTTAAAAGCAGTCAAAGTTAGAATTTACCCTACAGACTCACAGCAAGCTCATTTGGCTCAAGCCTTTGGGTGTGCTCGGTGGGTTTGGAATCAGTCTTTATCGGTCATGACTACGACCTATCAAGAGACTGGGAAAGGTGTTTCTGCTTTTGACATGAAGAAACAGATTCCGTTTTGGAAAGCCGAGCACGATTGGCTGAAAACTTGTTACTCACAATGTCTTCAACAATCTGTTCTAAACTTATCCCAGGCGTTCATCAACTTCTTTGATGGTCGGGCAAAATATCCCACCTTCAAAAGTAAATACGATCGCCAGTCTCTTCAGTACCCTTCTAATGTGAAAGTGCTCAGTAATGCTGCAATCAAGTTCCCTGGTCATCTAGGAACAGTTCAGGCTAAAGTGCATCGTGGCATCGAAGGGAAACTAAAGACTGTAACAGTTTCTAGAATGAAAGATGGTCGATATTATGCTTCTTTGCTGATTGATGACGGGCTTGAAAAGCCAGAGTCTAGTAGTGAGGGGAAAGTCATTGGAATTGACTTAGGATTGATTGATTTTGCCGTCACTTCAGATGGCTCAAAATACCAGAATCCTAGGCATCTCAATAAGCATGAGCGCAACCTAAAACGTAGACAGCGCAAATTGTCCCGTAAAAAGGACAAGACTACCAATAAGCGACGTAAAGCAAAACTTGCCGTTGCAAAAGTGCATTCTAAAATAGCAAGAGTGCGCTCTGATTATCTACACAAACTATCCCGTAAGATAGTGAACGAAAACCAAGTGATTGTTGTAGAGAACCTGGCAGTTAAGAATATGGTCAAAAATCACAATCTTGCGAAATCAATCAGTGATGCAGGATGGGGAATGTTTTGCACCATGCTCAAATATAAAGCAGAGTTTGAAGGCAAGATTTATCTAGAAATAGGTCGATTTTTCCCATCCTCTCATTTATGCAATGTGACGTTATTGCCAGTCCCTAAGATGGACTTATCCATTCGGTCATTTAAGTGCTCTCATTGTGGGCAAACTCATGACCGTGATGTGAATGCAGCCATCAATATAAAGAATGAAGGCTTACGGATATTGGCGTTGGGAATCAGCGCTACTGCCCTTGGAGGGAGTGTAAGACCAAAGCGTTTTGGACGAAGGTCTACGAGCACGGCGGCAAATCCCGATGAATTGGGAAGCCCGCGTTCTATCTGTACTCAGATGAACGATGGGTAATTCAACTTTGATGAATTCCGCGCTGGGGAAGTCTACGGGAATGAACGCGGGACGCTTTATGCAATTCTTTCCTACGATGGAGGACCCACAGACTACACTC
>JAGVDA010000014.1 GCA_020058975.1 Thermosynechococcus sp. WC_1
CAGAATTTCGGCTCCATTATAAGTAACGAATCAGGTCAGCGGTAGTTCTGATGCTATAATTATAGCACTAAAACGTATGTATATGCAGCGGAAAAAAATGTTAAGGGTAATGCTATCGGACAAGGAATATGAAAAACTCAAAAACTATGCGGCAAAGACAGACCGAAAGGTATCAGAGACAATCAGGGATTATATCAAGGGTTTGTCCGAGTGATTGTTCGTCTCCTCATACCCGCCTCATCTCCCTCGATCTAAAGATTCCAAGTCTCGTGAGACGGGCAATCGTCGCCTCACCTGCTATCCCCCTCACCGCCAAACGGAGTACCGTTCTGGCGGGAGTACCCCGCAGTTCACAATGGGTACTATATGCATATAGAGCTTATCAACTGCAAAATGTCCAAACTAATCCCGTCCGCCGCGCTCCTAGGGTTATTTGCGATCGCCCTCATCAACCTCCTCCCTGCCGCCAACGGCAAACCACAGGCACCCAAATGCATGTCACCGGACGCTGAGGTGTGTCGAATGTTGGCAGAGTGACTATCCAAAAAGTAACAGCCCCCTTAGACAAAATCCAAGGAGGCTGTTATCATTTTGAAGTAACCCTTGTAATCAGCAAGGATTCGCAAAAACATTCGCAAAAACAAAGATAAATTGAATATAACATTAAAACCACAAAAAGCGCAACTCACCTTCTCCGAGAAATTCAAGGTTGAGTGTATCGATGGCAGTGCGATCTCGGAGAGTGTTTATAACGCCGCCATTGATTTTATTGAAGATACGGGGCGCTGGGAGTGCCACGAGGCGCTCAACCTAGAAGTAAAGCGCGAGTGGCAAACCCGCAAGCCCCACAATTTTGACACCCTTGCAGTGTTTCGCAATGAAGACGGAACAATCTGGCACAGCAAGGCCCAAAATCCTATCATTGATTTTGATGGCAGGGAGCGACGATATCAGGCTCCGGCAGGGAACGGGTCGCGGCTGTTCTTGCCTGCGGTGCCTATTGGGGTGTGGGTACGCATTGCAGAGAAAAATGGATTAGAGGAGTCCTTGCCTGACTGGGTACGAAAAGCACCCCCTGACGCACAGTCCTCTGTGATAGGGGGCATCAGCTTTTGGGATTGGGTACGCCAGACTAACTGCCCCATCATCATCACTGAGGGCGGCAAGAAGTCGATGGCGCTGCTATCGATTGGATATGCAGCCGTAGCGGTCTACGGGGTCAACGCTGGCTATGGTGTGCGGATTGAGGGGGTGGAGTGCCCTCCTTTTTTAATTCCAGACCTTCAGGCATTCACCGCAACCCCTCGAAAATTTACGATCGCGTTTGACCAGGACGAAAGTGTAAAGACCCGTCAAAAGGTTTCTAGGGCCGCCATAAAAATGGGGTTGATGCTAGAGGCTGCGGGCAGCAAGGTTCAGCTTGCTGAGTGGGATTCAGCTTTAGGGAAGGGTGTCGATGACGTTGCAGTGTCCAGTGGCGCTGCAATGATCGACCAAATCCTTGGCGATACGTCCGTGATTAAAGACATTGAGAAAGCGGAGCGGCTAGAGAGAGCGAAACTCATGTTCTGCTGCACCCGCCCCCCTGACGTGGTGCTAAATGACAGATATTTGGACATTGCCAAACTGCCTGATTTACTGCCAGGTGGAATGATGGCAGTTTCCTCTGTGGTGGGGTCGGGAAAAACCGAAGTCCTTGCTGCGGTGATTCGCAAGCACCTAGAAAAATATCCAGACACATGGGTCATCTCACTGGGATACTTAAACGCATTGTTGCTACAATCAGCCGATCGTTTAGACATTGACCATATTTGGCAGATTGAGCGCGATTACCCAGGTTCTCTAACCTATGGGATAGGGATGGCTAGGGGTGTTGGGATGTGCCTGGATTCCATGCTTAAGATTGACTGGGACAAGATGCCAGCGAACTCGCTGCTCGTCTTGGACGAAGCTGAGGCGATTATGGCTCATGCCCTTGAAGGGGGCACAATGGGCGATCGCCATAACGAGATCTTAGAACTGTTCCAGTCCGTCACAACGCGCTGTCTTGCAACAGGCGGGAATATCATTCTCCTAGAGGACAGTCTTACAGACTTATCTCTGAATTTTTACGAAGAATTGACAGGGGTAAGCCCCATATTTGTTCGCAACGATTGGACAAGCCCAAAGACCGCTGACTTCCAAACGGGGAACGAGCTGGGGTGGACTGAGGATAGATTGAAAGAGCTGGAATCAGGCATGAATATCATGCTCGTATCTACCTCTCAAAAATATGTGGAAACGTTTGACTATTTTGCTCGGCAGCGAGTTCCGAGCATTGGGATGATGCGGATGGACTCTACGACGAGCGATTTGATTGAAGTCAAATATTTCCAAAAGGATCCTAACAAGGCGCTCGCCGAAAACAACTATCAAGCAGCGTTGCTCAGTCCGTCTGCTCAGAGCGGGCTGAATGTGACGGTCAAGGGTTGGCACCTTCGAGCGCATTTCAACAATGGGGACACACGGGGGCAATTCCAGCAGCTTGGACGACTAAGAAATCCAGAGAGCGTCAAGATTTTTTGCAAAACTGTTGGGATGCGATTGGGGCGATCTCCCTACCCTAATCAAATTCTTAAGCAAAGCCGGATTCTTAAGCAACATACGGCTCGTTTGATTGGGCTGCGGACTGAGCTTGAAGGTGACGACGCGGCGATCGCCCGACTGAACGAGACACTATCAGATCTGGACAAAAAGGAGCTGTTCTGGGCTAAACATGCAGCTAATCTTGAGGCGCGCCGGAATCTCTCAGAAAGAGACATGGCGGTCAATCTGCGTCAGTATCTGACGGGTCGGGGCTGGACAATCAACGATGTTGAGGGCAACAAATCAACCGCCATCAAAGAGGGATGGAAGGAGGCACGTAGAGCCATTGAGAAAAGCAAGGCAGCGCATCTGGCACGCCTCCCTGGGGGGCAGGACGCAGAGACAGCGAAACGAATATTGAGCAGCGGCTCTGCAAAGTACGAAGAGCGAGTCAATGCTCAGAAGTCAATGCTCATGCTGAATCTTCCTGGGGCACCTTTGTCAGAGAAGTTTCTTCTTGATGCAGTTGTCTCTGACCGTGGTCGTGGACTGAAGGCTGCGGCCTTGGCCTGGATGACTCTCCACCCTGAGATAGCCAGCAAGGTTGATAGGGCGAATTTTAGATCTCAGTTAAACAAACCATTTTTGCTGAGATCTCGGATCACCCATTATGCCCAACAGGTCGATTTATTCAAGCAGTCGGGATTGGAGGCTATCAAGGCGGCTAGCGATGCGGGGGAAAAGATCCACGAGGATCATCCATTGGTTGTTAGTTTCAAAAGTTTTAGCTTGGATAACGCTGCGGCGATCGCTCGGGTCTTGGGGCTTCACATGCACGAGGAGCAGACCGGAATGCACATGTTTTCTAAGTTTGGGCGGCGGATTGGGCTGGGGCTAGAGTGCACGGGGCAAGTCGGGGGGAGGAACGAGCAACGTGTCAGGACTTACAAGGTGATCTCCATCCTTGAGGAATGCCATCGCAAAGAAATTTTTGATGCGCTGGAACGCAAGTGGAGAGCCGATCTTGAACCCGTGCACGTCATTTCTGGTAATACAAATCCTTATATAAAAATGACGTGCACGGAGCCAGATCCCCCGCCCTTACAGGAGAGTTTGCCCCCATTGGCCTTGGGGCAACAGGTCGAGTTCTGTCTCGATAAGTCGGTTTGCATCGTCCAGGGAGTCGAGAGTGGCGGTGCCATCCTAAAGCGGATCGACAACCCCTTCCAAACCACAACGTTTTTCGCGAAGTTTGGAGATCTGAGGGCAGTTTGATCGCGGGCTTTAACGCGATCACCCAAAAAAACTCCCCTAACCCTCTTGAGAGTATCTAGAAAATGCTAGATACTGGTTATATACCTGAAAAACGAGAAATTCTGGGGAAGATTGAGCGATCACCTATACAAAAAAGCACTCTGGGAAATGCAAAACCAGAGTGCTGGAAACCAAGGAAACGTACACAGAGGATATTACGCCGCGTCGGATAGTTTGAGGCTTGGCAATAGTTGAACCAAAGAGGCCAGCTCTTCACGAGTTGCGTCCGTGGCATTCTCAAATAAAAACTTGATTACGTCCAAAACTTTTTGATCGGTGATTTTTTCTATAATATATTTCTGTGAAAACTCATGAGGTCGTTTGCGTTCAAGCATCCAAGCGCTTGCTGTCCAGTTATGTGGAGTAGATTTTTGAGCGGCTACATTTATGTTACAAACATGTAGTATCTCCATTTGAGCGACCGCTTTTTTATAATCCCTAAAAAAGCGGACATATTGCCATGCTTGAGAATTTTCGGGGAAGTCATCACAATCGTCTAGGATTTCACCACGTTCTAGCCAAGTTTTTATAAGTGATGGATTTGTGTTGGCATTCCATCCAGCGGCTTCAAAGGACGATCCATTGCGGATTGCGTTAATAAATGCCACGTAATCGTTTGGGTGCATATCCATCCGGTACGATGTACTTTTACGTCGCTTAATTGAGCGTTCAATGGGAACAGTCCCTAATGGCATAAAATGTTTTGTAGAAGGTAACTATATTTTGGCATTTAATGGATGTTGTTGTCACAGCAAATTAAATTTGCATTGCAATCAAGAAAAGTAGAACAAGAGATTGCCAAAAATAGAAATGCCCCTGATCAAGACTGGAAACTTTGGGAGCCATACCCAATCCAGAAAAAACTTTTAGATTGTAATGCCTCATTGGTTGGGTTTGGGGGCTCAGGCGGCGGGTCAAAATCCACGGCAATCTTATTTGCATCGTATCTCAGGCATAATAAATCGCTAATAATCCGAAAAACTTACCCCAACTTAAAAGAGCTAGTAGAACGCTCTAGAGAAATGTTTAGCGGGGCAGGCGGGTCGTACAACTCTATTGATAAGCTTTGGCGGTTTGGGGCTGGCAAAAACATCGAGTTTGGAGCGCTCCAATACGAAAAAGACAAGGACAATTATAGAGGTCGTGAGCATTCAGGGCTTTTTGTTGATGAGGTTACGGAACTTCCTGGCGGATGGGCTACGCTTCAATTCTTGATGGGTTGGATGCGTGATCCTGATGAGAATCAGTTTTGCCAATGTGTTGTAACATTTAACCCGCCCTCAACACCTGAAGGGGAATGGATAAAAGAAGTTTTTGCGGCATGGATTGACCCAGAGCATGACAATCCAGCGGAGTCAGGAGAGGTTAGATGGTTTGCCAATATTGACGGCAAAGATACTGAAGTCGAGCAAACTGAACCATTCGAACTTGATGGTGAATTGATAGAGCCAATGAGCCGAACATTTATCAGAGCAACGCTCGAGGATAATGAACGGTTAAAAAACACAAGCTATCGGCAAACGCTTAAATCATTACCTGAACCACTGCGATCGCAGTTGCTTTATGGTGACATGTCGTTGCGAATCAATGATGATGCATGGCAGATTATCCCAACATCATGGGTAGAGGCGGCTTTCCAGCGGTGGGAAGCCATGCTCCCACCAGACACAAAGAAGTCCCCAATCAGCAGCATTGGGGTTGACGTGTCGCGTGGGGGGAATGACCAGACAATCCTAGCCATACGTCAAGGCTCATATTTTCAGCCCATTAAGGCTTACCCTGGCACTGCTACCCCAGACGGGGGAGCCGTTGCCGCACAGGTCGTTAAACACTACCAGGATGGATGTCGGGTCAATATTGACGTGATCGGCGTTGGGGCGAGTGTTTACGACATCCTCAAAAATACTTATCCTAATGTTTATGCTTTGGGGAACGAGGGATCGAGTAAAACAGACAAATCCAAAAAACTGGCATTTCTGAATAAACGAGCTGAGTTGTATTGGCTATTACGGGAGGCATTAGATCCTGAGAATGGCGCTAATATATGCTTACCAAAAGATAATAAATTAAAAGCTGAATTATGCGCCCCGAGGTGGTCATTGGTGCCGCCTGCGGCTAATAATGCAGGCAAAAAAGGACGAATTAAAGTAGAGAGTAAGGATGAGATTAAAAAACGAATTGGGAGATCGCCAGATAGAGCTGACGCAATTTGCTATTCATGGGACAATAGTTCTGGCGGGTCTAGCGGCAATTCAGCACCTGTTATTTGGTAATCAATTATGCCTCTTTGCTTAAAAACAATTGCCAATATGCCCCTCCCCACTGCGGGGCAATCTCGGCACAATCAAGCCGCCATTGAAGCTGAGTCAATCAGTAATGATGTGGCCTGGCTGCCTCAAATTTGGCGTACTTATTGGCGAGTACTTTGGCAGGTTGCCGATGACGTTTACGATGGACTGCATGATTACCTGACCCGGTCGCTCTACCTGATTCAGAAGCCAGGGGAGCCGGATACGGCCTATACGCTGCGATTGATTGCCTCAAGCCTTGATAATCATTATCGGGATGCTGTTGATTTTTACGCTGGGCTGTTGAGTCAGTTTGAGCCTACGGACGATATACCTGAAGCATTGTCAGCACTGTTTGACAACATCGACGGCGCGGGGAATGATTTGCAAGTGGCGCTAATGATGGCAGACAAAGAGATCCTAAAGAAGGATAGCTGCTTGCTGTTTATCGACCCTGGGGAAGGCGTTGAGAATGAAGCGCCACGACTGCGGATTATTAGCCTGAGTGAGATTTATTCCCCCATAGTTGAGAAACAAGGCGACAAGTATGTGATGTCCCAATTGTGCATCCATCGCAAGGTTCAAAAACGCGACGGTGACTATGGGGTGAAAGATGTTGATCAGTATTGGATGTATCGCGCTGGTGAAGTTATTGTTTTTGAGCGATTTGAGAAAAAAGACGCGCAGGGCAAAGATGCGATCCTTGAGGTTGAACGCCGTCCATTGCTGAAAGCCGATGGCATGCCCTTAATGCAGGCACCTGCTGTTTGGTATTCATGCGGTGGGGGTGTCCCCCTTCATCCAGAAACGCCACCTTTTCACCGCCTGCTAGAAATCAGTCTGAAGCAGATGAATAAGGTTAGTGAGCTAGACGATGCAGAAGGCAAAGTCAATACTATTACCCCTTATCGCCTATGGCCTGATGATGTCCCCCAACCATTGCCACCGTTGCGCCTTGGGGCGAATGCCGTCGCGGATATGGGGCAAGCAGGCCAGGGGGCAAAGATTGGGATGCTTGAAGCGACTGGAAATGCTATTGAGTTAACCCATAAACGCAATCAAGACCGCGTCGAACAGATGAAAGAGTTGAGCCGATCATTTATTGGTGGTCGGTCAACACTGACCGCGACTGAAGCCAATCAAAATGACTCGCGATCTAAGGTCAACTTGCAGCTTGTTGCCAATCAGAAGGAGAGCACTGTACAGGAACTTTTCAGGCTGATGATGCAGTTTATTGACCCAAATTTTAAGCCTGAAGAGTTCTTGGGCGGCATCAAAATCTCTGATGAGGCGTTACGCGCTCCGGTCAATGCTCAAGATATCAAGGGTATCCAAGATGGCTATCTGACGGGCTGCTATAGTCGAAACTATATGCTTCAAAAGCTTAAAGAAGTTGGGTTTCAGCCTGATAGTATTGATTTTGAGGAAGAGTTAAATACGATTGATGGAGTCGTCGCATAATGCCATTTACGTACCCTGCCGATCAAAAGCGTCTTTGGAATCTGTTCAATGTCCAGCGGCGCGATGAGCTACTACAAAATAGCCGCAGTCAACTCTATCGACTTATGACAGATCTAGAATTTTTTGACACAAAAAACGGTACGACATTAGTTGATGACGTGCTGGTAAAGATAGATGAGCTAGACGCAGTCGACCTCAAAATCATTGACTGGCTATCAAGCCCAACCCCTCGAACGATAAAAGCTGAGGATAGCTACCTTGAAGGATCCGTTGAGTATGACGGGCAAAGCCTACTCTCTATCTGGCAATTGCAGCGCGATAGTTTGCTACAACAACTCAAGGGGCTGATTGACCCGTGCGGGTGTTTTACTGTGCAATATGGATACGCTGAAGTGATTGCAACTTAGGTATGAATAAACCTCAAGGGCGCATTGCAAAGTTCAGGGTAAATCATTTGTGACAAAGCAAGACATTGTGATTCCGGCAGGGACTGTTTTAGAGAAAATCAAAGCAGTATCTTATGGATCGCCACACTATGAGGGGTATGTCGCGGTTGGGAATGATCATACGGCATTTTTCCATGTAGACATTGACAATATCAAAGAGTTCCCTGAAGTTTTTGAGCAGGCAAATGGAGAACCCTAAGCCATCCGGCGAACCAATCCCCCTAGCAGAATTAGCCGAGCGGTCATTGATAACACGGCAGGATATCAGTCAGGCGATCGCCAAAGGAACGCAAAAGTTCAAGGACTGGTTAAGTGGACAGCGAACAAATTAGCGTTTTAGAGAGTGAATTTTTTGCCCTTTCAAGCAAATTTGATACGCTTGCTACTCGACTGTTTACGGGAAAGATTGACGTTCCCACTTTTGAACGATCGCTAATTTCTGAGTTAAAAGGTGCAACCATTCGAGCTTATGTAGTGGGGGCAAATGGCACCCCCACAGCAAAGCATTACGGCAGCTCGGGGCTTCATCTGAGGCAGAAATATGCTGATCTGCATCGATTGACTGAGAAGATATCGCAAGGGGCATTGTCCGAGGCACAGATTAGGGATAGATTGAGTCGTCATGCTCGATCAATTCAGACGGCAGCGGCGCGGTCTGAAAAAATCACAATGGCATTGGCTGGGTTTGACATTGCAAAACGAACGCTAGACCCGCAGGCAAAGCATTGTAAAAGTTGCCTAAGGCTTGTCACTGACGGGTTTGAGCCTATATCAAAAGTCACCCCACGCGGCGTTAATTGTGAGTGTGGCAGTCACTGTCGATGCCTAGTTGTCTACAAAAAAAGCGGCAATCCACTAAATCCTTTAGGCCTTGCCGATGAAATCCTCCGACTGGATCGAGAAAACTCACTATCCGACGATAAGCTATTAGCAAAAATTGAGTCACTTTTAGGCGCTAAAAAGCGCAGGATTAGGCGATCTGATAAAGGTTTTGGTACAGTATGAGTATCCTGAAAATCTCGAATAACTAAACGGTATATGGCAACTTACAATGTTTTTGACTATTTAGATCAAGCCCGACTAATCCGGTCAACTTCTGAGAAAAAGTGGGCAGCATTAATCGGCTGGAAAATGGAAGGCGACGGAGAAACACCCCCGCAACCTCTATCTACGCCCACTACTGGCGATGACCCCGCAGCGCGAAAGATTGAAGAACAGATCAAAGTTTTAGAAGCGACTTTAGCCAAAGAGCGCCAAGAGCGTAAAGCCGCTGAATCAGAGGCAAAGAAAGCCCATCAGTACCGCACTGCCTTAGGGGAACTTGACCCCGCACGACTGGATGAAATCCATTCAGCGCTTGACCTTCAAAAAAAGCACGAAGAGACTTTAGCGAGAGCTAAAAGTGAGGCGATCTCAGAACGCGATCAGCACTATACTGCTCAGATAAAAGAGCTATTGTCCGCGAAAGAACAAGTTGTACAGGAGCATAACGGGCTTAAGAAACGGTTAGCAATTCAGCGCTATTTCACTCAATCTGAGGTAGCTGGACGCCCATCTGAGCTTGAATCATTCATCAACCTTTGTGGCTCTCAGTTTGAATATGATCCTGAAACCGATCAAATCACAAAGGTCAAAGATTCTTCTGGGCAAGAAATTTTTATTGGCGGGAAGTCTGCAACGCCTGCTGATTTAATGCTGCAATTGCGTCAAGGGAAACAGGGCTTTGCTATTCAAAGTTGTTTTACGCCTTACAACCAATCCAGCGGTGGCGGGTTGCCTCTGACTGGTGCAAATGGGCAGCCTGTAGGTGACTGGCGACAGCTTAGCAAAGAACAAATTGGCACTTTAGCTTTCAGTCAGTCGAAAAACTGATAGAGTATAGAGAATATTGTTTTGATTTAAGCAGGGTGCGATGCCCTGCTTACTCCCAAAAAAAATAGGCGCGATGCCTACATATAGTTTGTGAGGTGCGATGCCTCCAACTAAAGCAAACCCCATTTACTCAGGTAATCTGACATGGCAATGACTTTATTGGAGGCGGTTAAGGTCGCCAACATTGACCCCCTCAAGTATTTATTGATTCAAGAATTTATCGAAGGCGAACTTATTGCCTCAATTCCTTTTCAGGATGTTCCTGGCTCTGGTGTTCACTACAATCGGGAAGACACTCTTCCTGGTATTGGATTCCGTGGCTACAACGAACCTCATGAAGAATCTGTAGGCATTCTCAATCCTGAAAGTGAAGCGCTGAAATTGTTCGGCGGCGATCTTGACGTTGACAAGGCCATCGTTGACATGCAAGGGCCGCAATCACGAATTACTCACACGCTTCTAAAAGCCAAGGCGGCTCGAATGTCGCTTGAGCGGACGATCATTAAGGGTGACTCGACTAGCAACCCTAAAGAATTTGATGGCTGGCAGAAGCGCGTCACAGGCACTCAGCTAATCTCTAATGCTGCTGCGGGTGGTGCATTAAGCCTGAACAAGCTAGACGAGGCTATTGATGCCGTCGATGCGCCTGGAGGGACTAAGTTCCTTGTGATGAGTCGCGCTCAACGACGCAGACTTACACAAGCAGGCCGGAATACTTCGGTCGGTGGCTATATCACCACCGAACAGGATAATTTTGGTCGCAAATTATCGTTCTATCAAGAGATCCCAATCTTGACGGTGTTCAAAGATAATCTTGCAAACGACATCATGCCTTACACCGAAGCGTCGCCCGATGCCACTACGACTGCCAGTACATCAATCTATTGCGTTGCATTTGGTGACATGTTGGTGACTGGCATCCAAGGATCTGTTGGTGGCACTTACGGAATTTCCGCTAGAGACTTAGGGGAGCTTGACGTTAAACCAGTGTTCCGTACTCGTATGGACTGGTACGTTGCGCAGGCCATTTATAACGGTCGCGCAATTTCTCGCCTTGCTGGGATTACTGATGCTGCCGTAGTTAGCTAGTATTCCGAGATTTTCAGGAAATTATCACGGAGTCTTAAATCATGCCTATTTCTACTATTGCGGATCGTCAAGGCAGCTCATACGACGCTTTGACTGTTATTCGTCCGATCACTTCTGCTGCAATTTCTGTAACAACTAGCGAGACTGGGATTGCTAGTCCTGTTGCAAACTTTGAGGACATTTATGCAGTTCTGCAAGTAAGGGCAATCTCTGCCTTTGTTGCAGGGACAGCGACCTGGAGTTTTGCCGTTGAGGTCTCTACCACCTTGGGCGGCACTTATACCCCTGTAGGCAGCATTACGCTAACGTCTGGGGCTGCTAACGATTACCTAATTCCCCTGAATGGATATACGATTCAAAAGTTAGTGCCCAACGCCGGATTTGTTCGGGTGACTGCAACAAAGACGGGCACCCCAGGCAACCTGACCTATTCTGCTTATTTGTCTCCTGAAGCTTGCTAGGTAAAACGATGGATTCTATTGTTTTGTACAAAGATGGGGCGGTTTCTCCGCCCCTCCATCCTATTGATGTGGCAGGATGGATAGATTTGGGCTGGTCAATCAGTCCAGAAATTGAAGTTAAGATTCCTGAAAAAGTTGCAGACGAAAAGCCTGCAACAAGAAGGGCTAAGCCCGAGGGCTAATACAATGCCAATATATGAGTCCCTAGGCGGGCCTACCAAGTGGGTTAATTTGTACCCTGTTTTGAGTGCTGCTGATATTCCAGCTCCAGCGCAGCAGATTGGAGAGGGTGATGAGCTACCCGTGGACGATGCGCTTTTTGGGCTATTCCACCTAAAAGCCCATCCAGCTTTACCAGATGGGCTTTATCGATATGCGGATGGGCTTTGGATCCAGGGTTAAGCGTTATACTTTCTCCCGCAAAACGGGCAGTAAGCTGGTAGCATATTTATTGGCTTCCCCCTCTTCTTAGAGTCAACTTTTCCAGTTGATATTACAACCGTGTCGCTTTTGTTTGATAGCGATAGAGCAACAATTAGTTCAGTGTTGCGCTCCTTCAATTTTTCGTTTATTTTATTGATGCAGTCACACATAAATCACTCCAACTTTTTCAACTGATCTTCAAGGCGCTTCATTTGAGCCTCAATTTTTTCTCTTTGGCTTGCCTCCCCTATCGCTAGATCACCATGGGCGATCTCCCTCAGGCATCACAAACTCGTCGGGCATATTCCCCGTATTAGGGGCAAGGCATGGGGGTGCCTCCCTAGAATGCCCCCTTGATCTGAATCCCCCCAACTGAGGGCCATACGCGCTGCCCAGACCTGATGGGCCGTCCATCCACCGTGGCGCTATTAGGCTGCTCAAAAGTGACGCGCCCAGGGTTGTAGGGGCTGTGTGGAGACTTCCCTAGAAATTGCTGAAATTGGTATTCGGTTGCAGGAATCAACACGATTCGCACGCCCTGAGGAGATGTGATCGCCATCTGCCCAGTGTTTGCGATCGCCTTATCGCCATTGGATGCTTCTACCTGTACCGCTGCACTACCAACCGCAAAATAGGTCGTATCACCATCGTTTTTAATCCCCATACTGAGCGGGGGAGGGGCCGGAATGCCCTCAAGCTGAGAGATTTTGTAAGTTGCCCCCTTAACTGGATAGTAAGCCAGTTGGCCTTTTGAGTCCACCGTTATTTGAGTTGTAGGATTGCTGGGATTACGAAAAAACAACAGCGAGGAATACCGAGGAAATACGCACCATTTCGCCTGAGATAGTTTCAATTTCACCATTAGGCCGCCCTGGGCATTCGTTTCGGTTCGCCGAACATCCACTTTGGTACAGCCTTTGGATAGGTGCGTTCCAGCGCGGAATGGAAATTCAACAGTGGCAGTCCCGTTAAATTTATTTTCGTAGAATTCCAGCGGCATTACAGTCCAACCGACTTTTACGCTGCTATTTTTTGCCTGAATTACCTTTAGCGGGAGTGCTAGGGCGATCGGCGCTAACGTCAATGTTGCTACCGTCAGGGTTGCGCTCGATAGCAGGAGCCGTAATGTTTTGGATTGTCGAATCACCGGAGAAGTCTGGCGGCGAAACGATCTTTGCTGCAACCAATCCCGAATAGATAACCCCTCCCCAAAACCCAAAACTCGTAGCGCCTGCGGCGATTTTCCCGACTCGTGATTGGCCATAAATCCCCTGGAATAAGTTGACTGTACGTTCAAAGATCGTCAACAGTAAATGAGCAACTTTGTTGACCCGTTCTTCAGGCCCAGCCCTCGCCTGAACCATCACACGTTGTTTTTCTACCGCCAGATTTAATTGTATCTCTTGCTCTGCCAGATAGAAAAAAGCGATGGGGAAAACTTCCGTGCCAACCGAAAGAGCGCAAACATCGAACATTAGCAAAATAGGTGAACCTTCTGCTGTTCGAGCTGGAACCGCTCGTTGTTTGCCCTCAGAATCGCGGCCCATTGCAACGGGGGCGGCGTCTTTGCCTGCCTTATTTTTGCGAGCAAGTTGGGTCATCATGCCGTCCACTTGCAAGCTGTGGGAGTGGGTTGTTTTGCCTTCGGGAAGGAAAGCAGAGAGTGATTTGCTTAACGATCTTGACTCAGTTGTCTTTAGGATTTCTTCAGCGGTCGGGTCTAGTCTAAGGATTGTGTGATCGTGCCCCAGGACAATGTACCCAACGCCATACGTCTCAATGGCTTTAGGGTAAAACTCTCGGACTGCGTCGCTGATCTCTTGTCTTGTGGGCACGGGTCAAATCTCTAAAACTTTCAACACTACAAATATAGGCCATAGGAGGGATGCAGCGCCTTCTAAGATACATGCGACCCTGCCTTTTGCTGCATATCGATGTCGTAGCAGTGCTCGGTATTGGATCGCAGCCCCAACAAACCAGATTGAAAGCCAAAATTGGATCACTGGCGCGACCTCCAAAGGATACTTTTTGGGATTTTGCCACACTCCTTTAGGTTGGGGCACTCAGCAGCTTTTCCGCTCATGGCGTCGCAGTCGAAAAAGGCAGGGCATTTTGTGGGGGGTGGGCATGCTTGCACAAGTTGGTCTTCTTCTAGGGTTGTCACGAGATCGCCTAGTCCTCAACCTGTGCTGTCAATATCTCAATATCAAAATCATTGGCACGAATACCAATAATGCGAGTATCTGAGTTGCATCCACGGCATGCAACGTAAACTTCGCTATCGCTATCCATTGTATATGTCCCCCCTTTCCATCCTTCAAATTTCTCGGAATAAGCTTTTTCAATTTCTTTTAGAAAATCACCCGCTGTTTTGCCGCTGCCGGAATATTCCCCGCTGTACTGAATACAGAGATTGCTGTAGTTCCCCCTGTACGAGTCAAAAGTTGTCGGGTAGGCTCTCCCGAACGAAAAATGGATGTAAGCCTCAGCCCCTTCTTTATGGCAAGAGATGGCAGATTTTAGCTGCCATTTAATCTCCCCAAGCTTGAGCGGCACTGGATCATCAATTAGGTTTGCTAAATCCGCGCCAAACTCTTGAAACCGTGTGATAACTTCGTGTGAGTCCATTTATGCGATCGCCTCCATAACTTCACTTACACTTTTCTTCGCCCATGCTGTATTGTATGCCAACCTAGGCCCCATGCCTTGCCAAATCAGCCACGATGCATACCGACGACGAGACAGTCCCAACTCGTCTTTATTATCGTAGAGTTGCAACGCGGCT
The DNA here is from genome assembly GCA_020058975.1 of Thermosynechococcus sp. WC_1. Classification (GTDB taxonomy): domain Bacteria; phylum Cyanobacteriota; class Cyanobacteriia; order Thermosynechococcales; family Thermosynechococcaceae; genus JAAURS01. The sequence continues at coordinate 14,705 of JAGVDA010000014.1, forward strand.
CCGACTTTATCCCAATTTTTCCATTGCTCTGAAGATAGTCTCTTATCTGATCAGTCATACGAAGGCGAGCTTCATCCTTAAGAGCATCCCGATACACCATCCGATCTAAATCGGACTGCAACGGATTCTGACCCGTGGTCATCCAGGTCATTACCCACCGTGTCACAAGAACGGCAAATTTAGCGCTGCACCATTGACCACAATGGATAGCAACTTGAGGATGTCCCCACGTTCCTCCACTACGACCTGTTTTTACCTCGACTAAGTTAACTATGGGAATTCCCATAGTTTCCGAAAGCTCATTC
>JAGVDA010000082.1 GCA_020058975.1 Thermosynechococcus sp. WC_1
CGTGCGAGAAGCAATCCACTCATCGGAGGTTTCTACAACCTGGCTGAGGTCTTCATTACTCAGAGAAACTGCGGGTGCCGCTGAACCGCATCCTGTCATCGCCATTCCGGCTGCCCAATTTTGCTGCACTAGCGCTCTCCCTTTGAAACGGATGCGGCCATCACTTTTTGATAGCAGCCGCGAATTTGATCTGAAACTTTATGGTCTACCGCCTCCGCTGCCAACCGGATGGCATTAAACACCGAAGGCGCTTGGGAACTGCCGTGGCTAATAATACAGATGCCGTCTACGCCCAGCAGTAGCGCCCCGCCGTGTTCTGCATGGTCAATGCGCTGCTTAATGCGACGAAGATTGGGCATTAGTAACGCAGTGCCTACTTTGCCTCGGATGCCCTGAGGCAGTTCTTCTCGCAGAATTTGCACCACAAACTCCCCCACCGCCTCGGCAAACTTGAGCAGGGCATTGCCGGCATAGCCGTCACAGACCACCACGTCAAAGTGACCAGATAACACATCTCGTCCTTCGGCATTGCCCACAAAATTAATATTGGGATTCACCTTCAGCAATTCATGGGCGCGCAGAGCGAGTTCATTGCCTTTCGACTCCTCTTCGCCAATATTGAGCAGGCCAATTTTAGGGTCTTCGGTTTCTAAAACAAACTGGCTGTAGATGCTGCCCATTGTGGCAAACTGATCTAAAAACTTGGGGCGGCAGTCTACGTTCGCTCCCACATCTAGCAGCAAAACCTGCTTACCAGGAATCATGGTGGGTAACAGTGCGCCAATGGCGGGACGATCTACTCCTTTAATGCGCCCTAGCCGTAAAAGTGCCGCAGCCATTGCCGCGCCAGAGTGCCCCGCAGAAACCACCGCATCGGCGCGTCCCTGCTTGACCATATCCATCGACACGTTAATAGAAGACTTAGGCTTACGACGCAGAGCAATCAGCGGCTCCTCGTGCATCTCAATCACGCCCTCTGAGGCCACTATTTCTACCGAGGCTGAGGGGGAATGCTTTTTAACAGAGGCGCTGACTTGTTGGGGGTCGCCAACCAGCAAAATATCTACATCCAGTTCTTCCTGCGCTCTGAGCGCTCCGGCGACAACTTCATCTGGGGCGTAGTCACCGCCCATTGCATCAATTGCAATCCGTGCGCGAGATACTGGCATGGGTCAATGTTGTAGAATCCTAAAGAATTTTAGCAGATTGCCTAGGCTTCACTCTAGCCGTTTTGTGGTGTTTCAGTACCGAATCGTCAGAGATTGCAACGTTCTTGCCCATGTTTAATGAGTTTTTTGCGTCTGGTTTTCTGGGGTTTTGGCTTAAAACAGCCCGTGTGCCTGAGCTGCCGCTTTCACGGCAGTCTACTTCAGTGCGTTACTCTGCACTTCAACCCATAGATGCTAAACGCGATCGGTGGGTAGATTCTTATTTGTCTGGCCTTGCGCAGCAGGGCATGGCGGCTCAACAGCAGGGGCTATGGTTTCAGACCGCTGAAGACTTATTGGTCGATCATCAGGGGCAGCAGCTTCAGACCCCCGCTTCTTTAACAAAAGTCGCAACGACGTTGGCGGCGCTGAAGACTTGGGGGGCGACCCATCAGTTTAAGACGCAGGTATGGGCAACCGGATCTGTGCGTGATGGTGTGCTGACGGGGGATCTGCATATTCAGGGCGGTGGCGACCCGCTGTTTGTGACGGATGAGGCGATCGCCCTTGCCGCTAACCTCAACACCCTAGGCATCCGCAAAATCACAGGCCAACTGATCGTCTCTGGTGCGTTTGCCTTCAACCTAGACACCAATCTCCAAACCGCAGGCGAACAGATCAAAGCGACTTGGAATGCTTCTAACCCCAGCGTTGTGATTGAGGGTTCTGTTGTCGGTCAGGCTCAGTCAGAAAGTCAGGTCGGTCAGCCGCTGATTAGTCATGCTTCGCTCCCTTTGGCTGAAATCTTGAAAATGATGAACGTCTACAGCAGCAACCGCATTGCCGAAGCGTTGACCCAGCAGTTGGGCGGCGCGGAAGTCCTTCAAAAAATTGCCCTAGAGACAGGACGGATTGCACCTCAAGAAATTTTGCTCAAAAATGGATCTGGTCTGGGGCAAGACAATAAGCTCTCGCCGCGTGCCGTAGTGGGTTTGTTCCAGGCTGTTCAGGCTGAGCTTCGGGGGCATAAGCTCGATTTGGGGGATGTGTTTCCGGTGATGGGTCAAGACCACGGTACGGTCAAGGAACGTCAGATGCCGAGATCAACCACTGTTAAAACGGGAACGCTCTGGAATACAAGTGGTTTGGCGGGGGTGCTTCAGACCCAACGCTACGGTACTGTCTGGTTTGCCATGATGAACAGCGGCAATGATTTTACAGATGGGTTTCGCAGAGAGCAAGATAAATTTTTGAAGCGTTTGGCTCAGCATTGGGGTGGCGAAGTGATGTTATCTAAGACAACGGCGTTTCAGGGTGATTCAACCACTGCTCAGCGTCGTCAGAAGATTGATCGGTTTATGCAGGACGATTTCTTATCGCACTAGCAGTTCATCGCACTAGCGCTGTACTAGGACCAGAAGATGCGCTACCCAGATTTTTGTGAAGTAACTTGCAGCAAATAGCGATATTGATAAAGAAAATCTAGGATTTGGGCATAATTAAGCCTAGAGACTTCTAGGATTCCTGAACCACAACTTGCTAGCTATTCATGAGTTCAAAACAGTCGAGCTGTAATCAGTGTAGTTGCTACGATCTATCTCGCTATGCTTGTGATGCTGCGGGAAGACTCTTTTTGTGGTTTCCGGTTGCCCATACGCTGAGTAAAGCAACTGGTCATCTTGACTCGTTGTCCGTTAGCTATGAGCTGATGCAGGGGCGATCTGGGTTGAGTGTCGATTGTGATGCTGGACAGGCTAAAGGAGTTGCGGATGGATTGAGCCGGACGCTTGGCTCGAGAGAGATGGAAGAAACACAGGTTTTATTTATCCGAGGAAATATTCAACCCAAGCTCGAAGATTTTAGCGATATTGCACCACTAAAAAAATTTCTCAATCGTACTCAATCTGATTGGTTGGTCGATATGATGAAAGAAAATAGATTTACCAGTCATTTTCAGCCTATTGTCTCAATTCAAAATACAAGTGAAGTTTTTGCCTATGAAGCGCTTTTACGTGGCGTAGATCCAGATGGAAAAATTGTATTCCCTAACAAAATTATAGATGCAGCAACGGGTTCTGGACTGCTGCCTCAGATGGATCGAATGGCTCGTCTTACCGCGATCGCCCAGTTTAGTCCTCATAAAGCCAAGCAAAAAATCTTCATTAATTTTGCACCGACCGCACTGTACGACCCTGTTTTTTGTCTCAATACGACGGTGCAGGCCATTGATCGAGCTGGGATATCCCA
>JAGVDA010000381.1 GCA_020058975.1 Thermosynechococcus sp. WC_1
CAAATTAGCCCCTAGCAAACTTGCTAGGGGTTTTTCTTGATGAGAGATAGAGCAGCATTACGATCAGTACAGCATTTTTATATCAAAACGCTTTGCTGCCATGAAACATTAGGGGCTTGAAATTCTGCCGTCGGGCAACGTCGTTTCTAAGAAAACAATGCGTACCATCGTTGCACTGCTAAGCTCAGCCCCAAATAAATTTGCGCGACTGAGATCTGCGTTAGAGAGGTCAGCCCGCGCTAAATAGGCGCGAATCAGTGAGCTATCGCTTAAATCTGCAAACTGGAGACAGGCGTGACTGAGATCTGTACGAGTTAGCTTTGCACCCCGTAAATTGGCCTGTTTTAAGTTGGCATAATTTAACTTAGCATCGGCTAAAATTGCGCTGCCTAAGTTCCCTTTCTCTAAGTTCACGCGGCTTAAGTTAATGCGCTCTAGCTTTGCATCTTGTAAGTTTGCCCAGCTTAAATTGGCATCCGATGCATCGACATCAGACATCACCGCGCCTTCTAAATTAACGCCTTCTAAATTGGCATTTTTGAGCGAAACACCTCGAAGATTTGCAAAAGCAAGGTTAGCCTTTTTAAGGCTGGCACGATCTAAATTTGCCCCCTTTAAGTTTGCGCCGCGTAAATCGGCATCGTCTAAGATTGCACCTTGCAACATGGTGCTATTGACCATAGATTCTTCTCTAAAGTTTGCCCCGCGCAAGCAAGCACCCTTTAAGTTTGCGCTGCATAGGTTTGCGCCGCGCAGGTCGGCATCCATCAGATTGGCATCGGTTAAATCGGCTAACCCCAAATCGGCTCCAAATAAAATTGCGCCCTGAAGCGAAGCGCCGTGAAAGCTAGAATCTCGCAGGTTCGCTTGACTGAAGTTTGCCTGGTTGAGGGTTGCGCCTTGAAGCTGCGATCGCATCAAGTGACAGTCTCGGAAATTAGCCCGATGAAGATAAGACAAAGATAAGTCACTTCCCGATAAATTTGCATGGGAAAAATCGACATCAATTAAGTCCAACCCCGTAAGGTCTAAATTACGCAAAGATTGCGACTGAAAGTTTCTGACGCCTCGGTGATACATCTGAAGCAGCGTTTGTGTATCTGAGACTAAAATTTTCTCTGGGATAGGGTTAGCGCGCTTCATAAGGCCACAACATGATGACAGAAAATAATGACAGCAATAACTTTAAGGAATTTGAAGGCGAAGTGCCTGCACCACAGCCTCTGCAATTTGAGCGCCTTGGTCAAGCCGTTTTAGCTCAGCGGCCTGAATAAACAGCTTTTTTTCTAGCACATCGATCGCAGGAAACGTTTCTGTTAGCTCTGCCAACCAACTATCCAAAGATTGAGCCTTTAGCGCTTTCCAGTCCAGGTTCTCAAAAGAAAACGGATGTCGAAGCACCGAAAACAGCAAAATTTTGACCTTGAGGGGCGGCACCTGCTGCATGACGCGACGGCGTAGCTCAAACCGATCAGGTTGAGCAATCGTGGTCATCGGCAGTGCATCTTCGACGGAGTCTTCTGTCGCAGAAGTCGCTGCTAAAAACTGACTAGCCGATGGAGACGATGGAGCCGCATCACAGAGGTACAGCGGGGCACAAGCTTGCAAAATAATCTTGGCGATTTGCCTATACCGCTCCGGCTTGTTGAGCACCGAAGCGGCTTTATAAAGTCGTCGTTCTAGCACCTCGTAGGAAGGCGTTCGCTTTACTAAAGCAGGCAAAATTTGACCGATCACGGACGAGCCTAACTGCTCAGACGTAGCTTCCCATCGCCCTGTATAAACCCAATACAGCAGTTTGCAGATGCGATCTGATTCTGAATGTTCGGCTAAAGTCTGAACGACTTTGGTCAAAGACATAGGGGCAACTTCTTCTGTAATGAGAGGCGCAGACAGGGTCAACATGAGCTGAAGAGAGCCTTAAACACGATTGTTAAACAGTTCGGTCGCAGGCGTATCATCTTCTAAATCTTCTAGCGTCAAGACATTTTGGCTCATACTCATTAGCTCATTAAGCTGAAATTCCTCAATGTTGACAAAGGTTTCGCTGGCGTTAATGGGCTTAGCTTTAATACTGTGATACGTAGGATCCTGAATTTTAAGATAGTCAAAGTATTTACCGCTGGTGGGAATGCTCAAAATCTGGTATTCAATCTGAACCAGTCCCCCAATGAGGATTCTATCTCCAGGCATTAGGTCATGATTTGTACAGGTAACTCCGTTGATGCTAATGCCATTCAGACTCGCTTTGCCAGAAGCATTTCCATCCAAAATGCGATAGCGATAGCCTCCTTGTTGCGGCATCGGCATCCGCAACAGCAGGGCATGTTGACGAGAAATGCCTCGATTTGGAATCACGATGGAGTTGTGTTTGTCTCTGCCCAGAGAGTAGGTGGCAGACTTTAAGAGAAATTGGCGTGGCTCAGGTTGGTCATAGATGATCAAAACGTGGCTGTCGGTGTTTTCTCTGTTCATGGCATTCTAAGAAATATGCTTTGGCAAAAGCTTTGAAAAAAGGCTGAGAGTGGTTGGGTTAATGCTGAACAATTCATGCCCTGGTTGCAGCCCCTATAGAGGCTGTCAAGACGGCAGCATGTTGATCTCATCTAGAAGAGATTGTCGGCAAGATTAAACAACAGGTTCTGAATCTAAGACTTTCTCTCCAGATTAGTCTGCCCAAAAAAAGAGGCAATGAAGCGCTCAATCAATTTCATGGTTCGTGATTTTGTGCGCTGTGTAGATAAAATTTATAACGCTCAGACAGGGTAGGGGTAAGGCGATCGCTCTGACCCATCAGATCGCCCTCAGTCCAATGCTCAATTAAGGTATGCCCCAAGGCCCAAGCCTCTTGAGCAACGGGCGCAGAAGATTCTAGAATCAGCGGCCAAAGGTTCAGCAACTCGGTGGGCAATGAAGCCGCAGGAGACAGAAGGGTGTACAGCTCATAGGCCATTTGCAGTTTGCTCAACACCACAGGCGATTGTTCAATGGGCAATTTTTCGGCAAGAACAATTGCAAGAGCGGGAGATCCCGTCAGGAGTGTAGACAAAAACTTGAGGGCAGGGCTTTTTACCAAAGCGGCGATGCCCTGAGCTGTCCCCATCTGGAAGGCATAACGGTCTATGAGTGCGGCTGCCGTTTGGGTGCGGGTGTCTAAATCGCGCAGAAATCGGCTCAGCCGGATCTGTTTGGCTGGCTCTACGGTGCCCAGAATGGCTTGCGACAGTGCGCTTACACCCCAAGAGCGCCGTCCTTGGGCGTTGTCTTCGGTGACGAGGGGTAGCACGGTGGCGTTGAAAGACTGGAGAAGGTCAGCCCTATATTGGATTGCCTCACGGATGTTTTGCTCTTTGGGGCGATCGCCGTTTTGCCAATCGTAGGGCGGCTCCCATTCTCGTAGGGGTCTAAGGCGATCGACTTGGGTGACGGCGGTGAGGATGGGTAAATCTGGGTTTTGCTGATGAATGAGGGTGAGTAGTGCTAAATCCATTTGGAGCGCCGCGTCATTAGCGGGTGTTACCAGTAGCGCTACGTCTGCGGTCGCTGCTTTTTCTTGTAAGGCTTGAGCGTACTGCGCTTGCTTGACCTGCTCATAACCTGGTGAATCCCACAGCAGCAGGGTTTCGCCCGTGGGCGTTTCAAAGGCATAGGACTGGAGGCGATCGGTACTGGGCAGTACGTCCACTTTTGCCAGATCTTGGGCAAAAAGCGTGTTTACGAGGCTGCTCTTGCCTGCTCCTGTGCGTCCGAGCAGCAGCACATTTAAGGGCTGCGTTTGCTCAGCCTGGGCTGTTGCGGCGGCTTGGGTAAACAGTTCGCGCAGGGTTTGGGTCTGGGGTGCGGGTGGGGCTTCGCTCAGGGTAAGGGGCTGAAGGGTTTCGCCGCTGTAGAGGGCGATCGCCCGTTCCCCTAATGCCTTGAGTGTGGTTTCTCGTAAAAGCTGCCCGAGGTTCATGACGAGCTGCTGATTCGCTTGAGTGCCATAGCCTTGAGTGGCGGTGCGGGCGAGAGCGACCAAGGGGTTAAATACCCACTGCGCCCAGTTCCACGCCTTGAGCGCCAGTCGTGCGGCTGGCTCTAGCTTTTGATAGGTCTCGTAGGCTTCAAAGGCTTGCCCAATCGTCACCTGTCCCAAAATGGGCGAGAGTTTCTGCATCCACTGATCTACGTCATCGACGGTGCCGCGAAGGAGGCCATAGGCTTGGGGCACATAAATGTTGAGTAAAGGCCGCCTGGATTGGGGATGGTAGATCAGGGCGATCGCTTCTACTAGCCTTTGGCAATGCTGAAAAAACAGCC
>JAGVDA010000013.1 GCA_020058975.1 Thermosynechococcus sp. WC_1
AATTTTAGGATTCTTAAAAAACTCACTAACAAAGAAGCTGTGTAGCTTTTTATACTCCGAGGCTGTTTCTGTATTTACGCCTTGGTACGAAAGGTCAGCCAGAGCTTGAATTAAAAAGCCTTCAAAGGAACCCCAAACATTAATTGAATCTGGGTCATCTGGATCAAATGGGACGAGATAGCGCTGATCGACGCCATCAAAAATATTTGAACTATCCCTTTTTGGGTTGAAATAAGCAGCGTTAGGCTCAAATTCAGCCCAAAGGGAAAAAGAGCCAGGTCCTTGAGCTGGAGCGCCATCAATAATAATGCCTCTCGCCCCTTGCATAAGGGCATTCTTTGTTATTCCATGCGCAAACTTTGACTTCCCTGACCCCTTTTCTCCAAGTAGAATATAGTTTATATGAGATTCTTGCCCATCCCAGGAAATTTTTGCAAGCGGGTCAAGGCAGATAGGCTGTTTCCGCCTAGTAACCATTTGATATCCTTTTCTGTGCAAAGGTCGCTCACGGACCAAAGGGATAATCCCTACAACAGCAGAAGCCTCATCTTGAATCCTTCTTTCAAAAGAGCAAAACAAAGTTACAGGCTTCACCGTTTTTTGTAACATTCGGTGAGCGGTAAGGGATGGTAGTGACGTAAAAAAAAGTTGATCGCAATATTCGCGTTCACGGGAAACAATATTCCCACTAAAAGAAGATTGCTCCGTAAATGAGGAGACCGCATCATTTAACTGAGGGACGGTAGATCTGTAAATCATGGCAACCCATGCACACTTGATAGAAGTAGCCCCTTTTTGAAGAGATCGGGCCACATCAATTGCCTCTTCCCTCATCACATCTGAGGCAACATCCATCGTCCCTCGCTTAAGATGACCGTCTTTTTTTGAACTTTCAGTTTTCACCTTCCAACTTGCAGCTCTGTGAGCATCCCCAGGGGGAACGGTTGAAAACTGAACCAATATTCTTGTATTAAAGACGGATGGGTTGTTGATTGCTTCAGACCCATAAAAAAGTTGTTCTCTTCGCTTGTTTGAGTACCAAATTCGCTTAGGGAACTTAGTCATTACGCAAGTCGCTAAATATTCACTCCTCCCTGCTAGGTGAACAAAATCCTTGGCAGGACTAATTCCGCCAGAATCAAATAGAATGCTAGCCAGCAATCTAGCATCCTTAGGGGGATGAATCACCATTCCATCTTCTGAAATTGTAATGAGATGATCTATTTCAGGGGCAGTTCCTTTGTTGAACTCTCCCCAAGCAAGCTGAAACGATTCGTTTAAAGAGAATGGGCGAACAGCAAGCTCTAGCTTTTCTTCAAGCATTCTTTTCCATTTTTTGAACCCTTGATGGTAGGCAATAGTCAAACGATCGCAAAGATCCTTTTCTGTATCTTCATTAGATTTCAAGGATTCAAATCTTTGTTCAAGGAAGGCTTGAATGCGATCGCCAAGCTCCATCTCATCTTCCAAAAAGCCTAAGCCTGATAGGTTAGTCGTAGCGTAAATCCTTAAATGGCGTGGCGCTATTCGATGCTGGCAAGCTAAATCTTTGGTCCGCTCGTCAATGCCGTCAAGGATAAATAAATCCTCTTTTGACATCTCACGCGCGGCTCGCATTGCTTTTGTTGCCGCTAATTGCTGAACAATATTGACGCGAATTTCTGCATCAATTGTAATAACCTCAGAAGATGCGCTGCGAGAGAAGTCGGCCAACCCATCTTCAACTTTTTTCGAGATCGCGTTATATTGGTCATCTGAAAGAGAGTAAGAAATTCCTTCGCATTCAAAGACCCAAACAACAACTAATTCATTAAGAGGGTTTTTTTGAAGGTAAGCGCCAACGTCTAAATCATCAAAGTTAAATTGAAGCATCTTGGCGAGATGGATTTTATCCTCAATGGGGTAGACCTTTTCGCGATCGCCCTTTAGGTTAGTTCTTACTTGCGAGCCAATCATAGGCTTAATATCTTGAGTACTTTTAAGCTGCGACGGAGAGAAGGTTTGATTTGAAACAATAAGCTTAGGGGGATTATGCATCTTGCCAATTTTTTTCCAAGGTCTTCCGTAGAAAAAAATCAGATAAGGGACTAGAAGCGTAAATCCAATGACTGAATACAGAAAAGCATCTTGTGGGTGCCCCGACATTGAAAGTCCGGCAAAAAGGAAAAGGAGGGGAAGGAATATAACGACCAAGGGGGGGATTAGCGCAACAGGGACAATCACTGACTGCCCCTGTGCGTAAGAAGCCTTGAACGAAATTTCGCTTACGGCTTCTTGGGTCATCCGCCTGCCCCCGCAGTAGATGCGCCATCTAGCAGGCCACTAGAGGATATCCAAAGAAGCATGGCTGAAACCATCAATAAGATAGTAAAGGCCCCAGCAAGATTGAGGATCGGGCCAGCAATATCTCGCCCAGTATACAAAGCAGAAATACCTACAATCGCCAACCCTAAAATAGCTAGGAGAATAAGCACTCCTACCATCAAAAACGGAAATGTGACAACATCCCCAGCCGCAGGTCCAGCGCCAGAAACAATTGAGTGATTTTTTACTTTACCAATGGCCTCGCCAAAACCGTTTGCTGTTTGGGCAAGGGCACGGACATTGTTTAACTGTATAAAGAAAAGTGCAGTCAATAGTGGCAAAAATACGGATTTGTGACGATCAAGCGATCGCCTAAAAGCGGAAACTTGCCGACGATACTTAAGCTTAAATTTCTGGATCGGGGTTAATTGTGGTTGAGGATACACAGCAGGCAGACAAATTGGGTTGAGAGATTGTTTTTGCATGAAAATCACCTTCGTATTCTCCGAGAGACCCCCAGCAGAACCGTCTTCGGTTTGGTGGGGGAGGGATAGGAGCGTCAGGCTAGGGGTTCAATGCCCCGCAGACTGACACTGTGTAATGTATCTATTCGCAACCGATCGCCAATGAAAATTTAAAACTGGATCGAGAAAAATCTCTTGCAAACAAAGAGGATCTGTTCGCCAACGCTCTTCCTCTCTCAAGGCATTCAGATGAGCCTCAACTTGATTGAGCTTCTCATCTTCCATTAACAAAGCCTTAACCCGCTTTATCTCTTTTGCCTTATCAAAACTTTGCTCCGCTGCTAGTAAAAGCCTACTGGCCAGAAAATCTGGAAGGTCACGAGGGCACATTTGAAAATATTTTTCTACATACAACTGTCGTTCGTTTTTTTGTTGCTCACCATAACGTTCCCTGAAATCGTTAAAAAGATTGTTTAGATCGTCTTGATTTTTCATGTTTTTCCTGTCTTACGGCTTATCAATCTCAAAAATATGCCATACAAATCCGTCCATTTGTACGGTTGAAATATATCTGCCAATACTTTCAGGCAAAGGGTTGCCAGTGCCATAAATCGCAAAAGTCCGCGCCTCCAAAAAAGCTTTTTCGTCAACAGATGCCCATAGACAAAGAGAGCCATTTTGATTTTGAATAGTCAATAATTCTGCACCGATCGGTAACAAAATTGTTTGCTTGTCTGTTAATGTCAATGGGTATTTAAATATCTTCATTAAATTTTTCCTTGCAATTTGCCGTCACTAATACAATTTTAATCATTTTTTTGTTACCTTAAAACTTATTAAATTTCAAAACTATCCGCCCAATTTTCCAAAGAATGATTTGCTGCCTCGTGAGCCGCATTTGCAACGGAATAGCAATAGTCGCAAATATCAAAATACGCATCATCAGCACCGCGACAGTACGGCTGCTCCTTGCCGCAAACATCGCACAAAAATGTCTGGCCAGGGACGCAAGAATAAGCTTGCTCAGGCTTGCACCAGCAATTCATCGGCTTAAGACTTAGCGCGGCTCGGAAATTTTGGGTTATGTTCCAAAGTTGTTTGTTTTTCATTTTTCTTCCCTGCAATTTGCCGTCACTAAAACCTCGCCAACACACCCTCTACCGTCTGACTTAGAGTTAATATTACGCCGCGCAGAAATACTATGAATTGCCCACTGATCGTACATTTCGCGAACAAACGAATGATCGGAGTTAGATAGTGCGACAGGAACACCTTGTGAATCTAGAAACCCAAATAATTGCCTCAAAGAAACTTGGTCGCCCCCCGTAAATCCATCTCTCGTGTAACTCGTAAAGTCACTAGTTTTGCTAACAGATTGATAAGGGGGATCAAGATAAACAAAATCTTGATCTTTTAAATCATGCTTAGGAAAATCTTTAAAATTTCTACAAACAATTTCTGCATCTTGCAAAGCAAGTGAAGCCGCCTTTATTCCCTCCTTATCAACGGACCACGGCGTTTTAGAAGAACCGATTGGCACATTAAACTGGCCAGATTTATTTTCCCTATGCAATCCATTAAAACAGGTTTTATTGAGATATATAAACCGTGCAGCCCTCTCAATATCGGTCAAGAGCTGGAGTGATTGCCCCCTTACCTGGTAATAATAAGCTTGCGAATGCAAATGCTGATGACCGTGCAATCTTTGAATCAGACGATCGCAGGCATCGCGCACCTGAACATAAGCATTTATCAGCTCAGCGTTACTATCACTAAGAACTGCGCGTTCTGGCTGTAGCCGAAAAAACATTGCGCCACCGCCTAAGAATGGTTCGTAGTAGGTGCCCATAATTTTTGCAGGAATGTGCGGAATTATTTGAGGCAAAAGACCCGTTTTGCCACCAGCCCATTTAAGAAATGGTTTTGACAAATTCAATGCAATCATAATTTTTGCCCCATCGCCCAACCCACAACAAAAGCCGCTTGAAATAATGATAAAGAAAAAAACAGAAAAAACAAATTCCTATGGCTCCGAATCTTTGTTCCCAAAACTTGCATTGCCAGCAAAAAAGATACAAACGCTTCCAAAGCCCCAAGCGAATACAACCAAAATTCCCGCTGCACAATTAATCCTCCAATCCCACGTATTTATCGGCCTGCTCTGGCACCACTGGGTAGGCTCGATGGTGCGATCGCGTCAGAAGGCTACCGCTTGCGATCGCTAATTGGTTGCGGTCCTTCAACACATCTTTGAGGCTTCGTCGTAGACCTTTTTCATCATGGATTCCAGTTGGTTCTACAGCGTTAAGTTGACTTTTCTTTGACATTTTTATCCTTTAGAGCAAATCCATATCCTCGTGAGGGGGAAGCCAGAGCCAATCGTCCGCCTTCCCTAGAAGCTGTGTGTAAGCCTGCTGCCAAGCTTGAGTATGTTTTTCTTCAGGGATGCTTGCCAAAGACTCCAGGAACGGCTGGAACTCGGGATGGTTGCCCAGGCGCTGCGATCGTTGTTGCGGTTGAGGTTGGGTCATGCGATCACCTCAGAGCCACCATCAATATAATTGCCAGCCCATTCTTTCCAGTAGTCACGAAGAAATTTTTCTAGATCTTCTGAAGATAGCGCGTCTAAACGCGTTTCGTCTTCTCCGCAATCGTCACAGAGGTCAATGATTTCTGTCCTGTCAGCATTGCAATAGCCAATACTGAGGGTTAACCTTACTTTGTACTTGCTCAAAAGCAATTCCTCTCTCTGTTCTTAACTACTCTAACAAAATGTCTACTTTTTGTCTACTCAAATAGGAAAAATCTTAATTTCCCCTTGGCAGTGTGGACAAAAAATAGTTGCGGACTGGGCAACAAATTGCAGCGCGTGTTTTTCGGAATAAACATACTCGCCGCGCTCATTTCTATACGCCTTAAGCGTTCCATTCCTGTCTCGTCGGCGCAATGTCCTTTCAGACAAGTTTGATATTTTAGCAAATTCGTGGATATTGTAGTCCATCGGCAACAAAAAAATATTGACTATAGTTTGTCTAGGATAACACAAAAAAGAGCGCACTAAAAAGGACGCTCGCAGGTGATGGCGATCGCACATTACCAGAGGGCACGGGTCCCCTGACTAGTCTTTTGTGTATTGAGAGGGGCAATTGTCGAGTTAGCATCAAATGATGGCCGAACTTCTTGCGACAGACTCATAGGCTGAGATAGCTGTACATCAGAACAAAAAGATATTTTGCTCAAATCTACTCCTTTAGACGCCCAAGCAACGCAGCGATCAATCCGCTCCCAATCCGTTTGCAGAACTTTTTGCTTGCCATTTTCTTCAGCGGTTGCCGTAATCGCGGAAACATAGCGCTTATGGACCTTGCCTGTACTTGTTGGCAGTGGGACAGAAAAGGTCATTGTCCCACCAAAATTTCCATAATTTAAATCAGTGCTTCCCCATAAGGAAAGATTAAATGTCGGGACGGCTGATTGAATTCCTGGCCCAAAACCAATATAAGAATCATTTTGATTATTGATCTGAACATTGCTCATTGTTGAGCCATACTGAGATTGGCTCAATGAATTTCGTTGCTCAACTACTCCTTTGTTTGATAAATCAGTTGAGCTGTTAGAGTAAGAGGCTCCAGGCTGAGTTGTCAGATTTTGTGCAACTTGCACTTGAGGCTGAGAAGGCTCTATTGGAGTTGCGTTTGCAGAAACCGCACCAAGGAAAGCAAAAGGAATTGCAGCTAAAATTGACAGGATGCTTAATTTCATGGCACTCTCTTGAATAAGTATTATTGAGCGGGGCAGAGATAAAATCTCTGCCCATTTTTTGATCTAGCTACGGCTTATTGCCCCCCAGCAAACAAGCTGTAGTTAGTCGTAGTCGAGTCGCTAGTATACGCAAAGTGCCCCTTTTGCTCGGTCTTTGCGGTGTAGGTACTGTTGTCAATCGTGGTATTGTCACCAACCGCAACCCAAGGATCTGGATTAGTTGGGTTATTAGTGGCAAACCCAGATCCAGAAAAATGGCCGTTATTAACATTAATAGCCGCAGTAGCACGAGGGCCAACAGCATCGATCTTCAGGGCTTTTGAAAAAGACAAAACTTTGCCTGATTCGTTCTTGACGTAAGAAGTATCAAGAGTCCCCTTTCCGTGAGCAACTTCATGAGACATGCTATTAGTGACAACTGATTGCCCAGCTTTCGCAGGAGCAACAAGAGAACCAAAAACGATCGCAGACAGTGCAATAGTAGATAATTTCATTTTTTGTAATTTTCGTGGATGACAGTTAATTGTTGATTGGGCGTCATTCCTTGCGCTCTAGGCGTTTCGGACGCTTTGTTTCCGTCCTTCTACAGTTTTAGCTTACGAAAATGCGATCGTCAATAGCAATCCGCAAGTATTTTATTTTTCCGCCGGAGAAAAAAAATTGCTGCATCTTTCGTTGCCCCATCCCCAGCGATCGCAGGTAGCGCACAAAACCTGCGCTTTGCCTCGTTTGTAGCGTCGTTGGATGTCCTTTTCGTTGAGCAACATGCCGTGCTGTTTAATGCCGATCTCAGATTGGCAACCCGTTGGATCGAAGCCTGTCTTGTCGCTCACGCAGAAATCCCAAAATATTTTTCAACTACGGCGATCGCCTCATCCGCCCCCTTGCAAACCACGGCAAGAAAGCCTTGCCCATTTAGGTCTGCAATCCATTTTCTTTGGACAGGAGTAGGTTGGCCCTTTGCGGACTTCATCTCAATCCACAGCCCATGATAGCCGCCAATGGCAACAGGGATACAGACATCGGGAATTCCAGACTTGACCCCCTCGTTTTTTAATTTTCGGGCCACTCCAATATGGCGATGGCCACCGTTTGGGATAGCAAAAGCGAGAGAAAGGCGATCGTCCTGGAGGGAAGCAAGCTCTAGCCAGTCGAAAAAAGCAACTTGTTCGTCGTGCTCAGATTGGTTCAAGCTCTTTCCCTCCAAGCACCAATAGAAGTAGGAGGATTAATGTTTTCAAATTTCGTATTTTCAGCATCAAATAGAAGCTTTACCATTCCAGTTGGACCATTACGATGCTTAACAATTGACACTTCAGTGACACCTCTATTTGGCGTATCTTTAATATAGTAGTCTTCCCGATAGAGCATCATAATCATGTCAGCATCCTGCTCAATAGCACCAGACTCTCGAAGATCTGACATGATTGGTCGCTTGTCTCTACGAGACTCTACACCCCTAGAAAGCTGAGAAAGGGCAATTATTGGAACATTAAACTCTCTTGCCAAAGCCTTAAGGCCACGACTAATTTTGGATATTTCAGTATTACGATTTTCCGAACTTCCATTGCACTTCATAAGCTGAAGGTAATCAATCCCAATCATAGAAATGCTACCTTTCCTCTCAATAACCTCACTCGTCTTTGCGTGGATATCTTCAATCGTCAAAACTGGATTATCATCAATCCCAATTTCAACCTCACTAAGAGCCGCTGTCGCAAGATTAACCGCATCCCACTCATGGCTTGAAATCCTTCCAGTTCTAAGGCGCTGGCTAGAAATTCGCGATTCCATTGAAAGAAGTCTATAGTTTAATTGAGGAGCAGACATTTCCAGACTAAATACTAGGCAAGGCTTTTTGTAAGTTTCTGCTATATTCCTAGTGATACATAAAGCCAGAGCGGTTTTACCCATTGATGGACGCGCGGCCAAAACAATTAGGTCGGAAGGTTGAAACCCTTGGGTCATTGCATCAAGTTCATAAAAACCTGATTGATAGCCTGGAAGAGTTTTAGACTCGGACCTAGATGTAATTTGATCGTAAATTGAAAGACTTAGGTCCGACAAAAATACCATTGAGGATGGAGGTGGTGGCGTCAAAGCATCTATCAATTTATCAAGAGTTTTGCCTCGAACACCATACTCAGTACCAACTTCCTGCTCAAGCAAAGTTCGCTGAAAGAGGTCTAACTCAGCTTCAACCTGCTCAACTTTTTTCCTTAGATCTGTTGCTGATTTTTTGGGTTTTCCCTCGTTGGTTTCTATTGCCCCTAAGATATCTTCAACCGTTGCCCCGTCTTGGATCCAATCTTCTATATCTAATCCGCCTTGGTCTGGAACGCAGGACCAAATTGGGGACTTAGGGTACACCTTCAAAAGCTTTGCGGATGGGAAAAGCTTTTGGACATCATCCATATGCTCTAAGCCAGGTTTGTCTCTGTCTGGGCATAGAATTAGATCGGCCCCGCTCAAGTCCGCCTTGTAACCCTTCCCAAAGCTATGAAGCTTCTTTGATCCGCCAAGAAAAGTTGTTGAGGCTATGCCAATTGTCCAAAGTGCGTCTGCGGAGGTTTCCCCCTCAACAACAATAATTTGTTGTTTATTCGCGATCGCCTCTCTCACCTCTGCATATCGATAGATAGGAATTACAGGCTTTATTTTGTCAGGAACACCTGAGACCCAGCCATCACCTTCCCAGTGGTATTGGTAGAACTGCTTTTGAGATCCTTGTTTGACCTTCTCAACCTTTAAGAGTTTAGTGCCATCACGATTTGGGTAAAAGAACTGTGATCGGGTTTCTCCAGCCCGTAATTTTCGCCCCTTAAGCTGACCCTTCTCCCCTCTTAGATCATTAACAAAGACGCCCCATAGCCCATCCTTGCTCGTTGCATGAAACCTATAACCATTGATCGGATTTTTAGGGTCGGTAGGGTGAGTGTGGCAAAAAACGAGGTTACCTTGTTCCTTCACTCGGCAGTCTTGGTCAGAAATGCGATCGCAGACAGGACAAGGATTATTCTTCCCTGAACGAGTAAATCTATCCATCATTTCCTCCGAGGGACTCCCGCCAGAGTCGTAATCGACTTGGCGGAGAGGGGGATAGGAGCGGCGCATTAGCGCCAATGTCAAAGTGCATATCCGTAGCCATCCTTTTTGTGAATGAGAGTGCAATATTTATAGGAAATCGAATCAATTAATCCAGTCTTATCTGAGATATTGAAACTACCAACCGACCGAACAGCAACCCGACCGAGATAAGTCCCGATCTTCTTGCCTTTAGTCACAATCGCCCGAACAATATCTCCGGTTTGAAAACCTTTAACAAATGGATTCTTTGGCACATACCGAGATGGGAATCCATACTTATCAGTCCGACATTGTTGCCTTGAGCCGTGCCCCGTGGCCTTGATTTTGAGTGGTTGACTTGTTAGTACCTCCAAGCTTTCAACATCACCGACACAGGCAGCATCAAGCCAATGGGCTTTAGGCAGTCCTAGTCGAGTTCGGTTGAACTTGGTTTGTCCCCCTGACCCAGTAGAAACCGGAAGGCCCGTTTCTTTGAGTCGATTGAACAATGTCCAACGAGTCGAGTTGACTGCCGCTGCATCTTTGAGAGGTCTTTTTGCTTGTGCCTGAATCTGTTTGAGTAGGTCAGGGTTTTTGCCCAAGAATTGAGCAATATCCTGAGTGCCTTTCTTTAGATTGCAAGGTTCACAAGCTAGGCATAGATTAGAAATCCGATTAGACCCACCCTTAGACTTCGGGTGAATGTGTTCGATCTGAAGTGGGACATTTTCAACCTTGCAATAGGTGCATTGTCGATTCCACTTATTGAGCAAATATTCACGCACTTCGTAGCCCGCTAACTCACCTTGTTGGTACTCAGTGCCTGATATCTCAGGGTTTTCAATCTGTTGCAAATCAAACCGAACAAGCTCTTGAGCAATGGAACCAATCGGACACAGTTTAATGAACCGATTTACCCAGGTCATCGTGGTTTCAACCCGATGGGCTAGGCTTGGAGCCAGCCAACCTTCAGGTCTTGCTCGGTTGAGGAACCGCGCCGGACGATGCCGAGTATGTCGATTCCGTCTACCGCGCCGCAGGGCACGACGGGATTCCAGGGACCGTTTGATGGCTGCGCCACGGTGAGTTAGTTCAGCACCAAAAATAACTTGATTGCCTTGTAAGATGGCAAAGCCAGTCGTTTTTGAGCCTGGGTCTATTTTGAGAGTGCAAGGCTCAACCGGACCGTTGACCTCCTTTTTGAGGATGATTGTTCTGGGATATTCACGAAAAACAGCAGCTTTCCCAGTATCACAAAGCCGATCGGCTACGGATGATTTGCAGGGAGCCAATCGCCTTCGGTTTGTATCTAGAACGAGAATATAGTTAGTAGACATTGTGGTGTCTAAACTCCTTACGGTTAACGTTTGCTTCAAGATTGTTATCGGTCGGTACTATCCAAAACACACTGTCTTAACCCAATTAAAACTGTTTAATGATTTGGTTACAGAGCCTAGGACTAGCGAGATACAAGGGTATCAATCCTAGGGTGTGAACTTTAACGCTTACCGATAACGGCTGCTAGACCTCTCTAGCTCTCTGGTCAACTTCGGGCTTTTTAAGCCCCCGCTATATCGGTATTCCGATTAGCGGTGGGTTATTGACTGTTGTTGAGGTATAAAGCAGATAAGTGGGTAACAGTGGAATAATTGACTTTTGCCAAGGTAGAAATCATATAGAGAGCTTGATAACGACCTACTGGGTCGCAAATCCCATTAACCTGCTCTATTGCGTCTAACAATGCCGTCAAGTCAGGCTGCTGCATAATCTGGCTGCAAACCTCGTAAGAAAATCAGGTACTCAGCTTGCTCTTGAAATGTTAGGTCTGAGATAACACGAGCCCCAGAGGGGACATTGAACCCAGCCACAATAACGCCATTCAACTTAAGCCTGTTTATCTGCTCAACCAAACCCTTGTTAATAGCCTCTGGGCTTTCTGCTTCAGCCTTGAACCGTTGCCATTGGGCCAAAGAAATGTCTAATCTTTCTGGGCTAAATTCTGCTCTTGCTAACCAATCTTCAGCCTGCCACCTTTCGGGAGGGGTCTCTTTGAAGCTTGGAGTACTAGGCAGATACTTTTCCACAAGAAAAGCAATAAACCCTTTATCAAAATCTCTCCGCCTTGATGTGATTTGCCACGGGTGGAGCTTTCCTTGGTTCTTGAACATGGCTTCGATTTTTTCTGGGCCAGACAATCCCCCCTTAAAAGAAAAATTATCCGTGTTGCTTGAGTAAAGAGTTTGTTCTTTATTTGAATATAGATCTGAAGAAGAGTTGAGAGGAGCCTGAAAGTCAATCCCTGTGCTTGTTTCGGGCATTGATTTTCGCAAATCTGGGACTGGCGTTTCACTAAGTGCATTCTCAGTCCCACTAAGTGGGATTTTAGTTTCGTTTAGTGGGACAGGATCTTCAGTAAGTGGAACACCATCACCACCAGGTGGGACTGAAAATGATGAGGGAACATTGCGGGTTTTTACATCTACGGCCCCGATTATTTTTTCATCAAGCAAATCTTGCTCAATTAGTTTTGCCTTCGCCCTGTAGAATGCCGAACGGCTCAATCCCCATTCTTGACAAAAATCATCAACTTTTTCAATCCGGTGGACCCAGCCATGCTGTTTAAGGGAGGAAAGCAGCAAAAACAGGTATCCCGA
The DNA here is from genome assembly GCA_020058975.1 of Thermosynechococcus sp. WC_1. GTDB lineage: Bacteria > Cyanobacteriota > Cyanobacteriia > Thermosynechococcales > Thermosynechococcaceae > JAAURS01. The sequence continues at coordinate 12,251 of JAGVDA010000013.1, forward strand.
TGGTCTTAGATGGCCTGACTCAAAAAGAAATCTAACCTGGTCAGGAGCAAGACGAACGTGAGAAGTTTCACCCTTTTTCATTTTTTTTAAGCCTTACGTAAAAAGTTAATAACCGAAAACGAAACCGCGATCGCAGAACCTAACACCAAAATTTTGTTCACCGATTTTCCTCCGAGAGACCCCTGGCTTTAGACATGGGGGGGGATAGGAGCGGCGCATTAGCGCCAATGTCAAAGTGCATATCCGTAGCCATCCTTTTTGTTGACAAGAGTGCAGTATTTATAGCTAATGCCCTGAATTAATCCAGTTTTGTCGGAGATATTAAAACTACCTGTCAAGCGGACAGCAACCCGTCCAATATAGGTGCCAATTTTCTTGCCTTTAGTAGCGGTGGGTTATTGACCGATCATGCACATTACGCAGTACCTCCTAGTGGAGTTAAGGTGGGCCACAATGCCCAGTGAGTAACGCCAACGGCATTGATCTCGCTATAGTCTCCAATTGATAGCCCATTTGCAAAATCAGCTAATACCCAACCATTTTCGGCAAAAGAGTATCGAAGAGCTTTTGAAAAAACCTGTCCATCTACAACGCAAAGACATTGTGCAGAGTACCTAGTGCCGTAATATGGATCATTATTGACGGGGGGCAACCCGTTAGCGCAAAGAGCAAAAATGAGGGTCACCGGATTGAATAAACTAGACATTAGCCCTCCTCCCCAAAATACGAGTCCAACGCTGCTAAAGCTTCGTCAGTCGCCATGTCCATGCCAAGGCGCTGGCATTGCTGGACGAATGAAAACCGATCGCATGTCTCAATGTCTTTCCATGCCCATCCAGTACGAGAATCTAAGTCTAAATCTAAATCTAGATATTGAATTCGGCCTTGGTCTAGCTTTGGCTTGCTAGAGATCTTGACTGATGCCAAGAATCTAAGCGCATCGGCAATGTTTTCGGCTTTCGTCGATCGGGACAGCCAGACGGTACGGAGTTGGAGTTTTGTTGCAGTAAGCATAACTTTCGTCTCAAAAATTGCCTCACCCAATCCCCAGCGAGGCTTAATAGTACGGGGGGAGCCGTTTGTATGGGCTAGTAGTGCAAGCCAATCGTTAACTGCACAGGCGGCTTGTCACATTGCAAGCAGCCCTTTTTCTGGAGAGTTGCGATCGCAACCTCCACGTCAGCAGGAGAGACACTGTAAGTTTTGTCCTTGCCACCAGCTAAAGCAGTTTCAAACGTAATTTCTTCTGCAAAGATTTCAGGATCTATCTCTTGAATAGTTCCATCAATGGGCTGATCCAATCGGAGAATAAGCGCAATATAAGCAACCTTATTGAGGACTCCAGCGGCAAACAGGTCGCGAACGGTATCCTTTGTTATTCGAGCCTCTAAGCCCCCAGTGGCACGGATTCGCGCATTTTTTGTTGTGATGTCAATAACGTCAGCGGCGATCGCTGGGACATCTATCGTGGCACTTTGCATAGGTTTACTCAGTATGGGTTACCAGAAAAAAGAAATAGCGGGGAGTCGTGCTTGACTATCAATATTTACAAAGAAAATATGAAGCCCCGCTACTTGTCAGGAGACAAGACTTAAGCCGAGTTAGCTAACTCAACATTTTTTTTCGCAGCCCCAGCCACCCGCTTCCAATCCGTCTGGTCATCGTATGGGGCAAAGACCTGCCGATCGCCCTGATACAAATTACAAAACAACACCTCTCCATTCTCAGTGGATGCTTGAGGATGAATCGTAATGGGCTCCTTTAACTCGTCGGGGGTTACCTGTGCGATCGCACTCATTAGCCCCTTGCTAAAGTGAGCTGTTGCAGAGCTTTCCAGGACATACATGCGATCGGCTTCTATATAGCAGTGCAACTTGTGGCTTTTTTCTTCGCGCCGGATCGTTTCCTTGAATTCCAGCTTGCGAATATAGCCCGTTAATGCCGGATGTTCAATATTCACAGGTTGACTTTGATCGTTGAGGGAGTACCAAACTCCACCATGTTTCCGGTTGCAAAATACATACCGAGTAGTCTTTGGCGCTTCTCCAAACCCTAGCTTCTTGGGGGGAGCTTGGGCGTCAGCAATTCTCCGTAGTTGTTCGATTAGTTGACTCATGAATTTTTTGAGAATGATTTTGTTTTAGAGATGCGATCGCCCCAAGAATGCAAGCCCAAAGGCGATCGCGGCTTATCGAATTCCTGCGTTTTAATCAGGCCGCAGCCCCTGAAACCTTTGCCATGAAGATGTCAGACTCACTGTAATACTCGATCTCTAAAACAAAAAAGAGATGTTCAGAGACCTTTATTGCATCCCCCGCCCTTACTCCAGACTTACTCCCTGTAATCAGGTAGCAATTCCCATCGTTGTCAATAGCAATTTCGTCTAGGGCAAAAGAGTGAGATTTTGGCATTACAGAGCGCCAACTTTACAAATCGAGTAAAAAAAGGTGCTACCAATCAGCCAGACAAAGGCAACTAGCATAGGATCTTCCCCCAACGAACACCGTAGGCAGCGGCGATCGAAATAGAGATCGCAAACCCAAAAGCCAACGAAAAATTAAGCATAAGTAAGCTCCCTTTCTTCTAGCTCTTGCCAAGCCTTTTGGAGTTTAGGCAAGAACTGATATGTATTTTGGCGAAGCATCAGCTTGCACCGAGCTTCAGCGGCTTTTTGTAGGCTAGGGAACGTATTGTCACGCCCCCCCGCAAAGTAGCCCCAAGAGGTTGGAGTGATTTGATCTACTTGGCCCATTTCCACTCCTAGGAAAAAGACCTGATAAAGCTTTCCTGAGTTTGGTCGGAACGTAACAGTACTAGGCCCTATCAACTTTGCTAATTCGACCTTCGTTGGAGGTCTCGCTGAAGGGTCGGCAGGCATTACCGGAACCCCTCAAAACGATCGGCCAAAGCTAGCCATTTTGTTGAGATCGCCCAGCGGACGTATGCGATCGCAGCCTGCTCTTTGGTGGCATATAATCCGTCATCTTGAGGGAGGCGCGATCGCCATCCCCAATTGCCATCAATTTTTCGGATTTCTCCGACGGCCACTTTTTTGCCGTTTTTCGTAAGAAAAACGTCTTGGGTCGTCACATTCTGTTCTTCTATGAGGACAGTCTCGTCCCCTACGCAATCCAGTAGCAAGGACTGAAAAGGCCCTAACCTAGGAATCCTTGAGTTAGCCTTTTGGAAATCAGGCTTTTCCAAAGATGAGTATTTATAACTCAGCTCTGATGTTTTTTGGGGTATAGTTGCGGAAAACAACATATTGCTGTATACCTACAAAGGTGAACATTTGAGAAATGGTTGCAACAAGAGCAATCATCTTGGGGGAATTTCCATAGCAAAGCTGGCCTTAAGAAAGACTTGTTATGCTATAGAAGGTGGGGGAATTGTTTAGGCCGCTACAGAATCAAGCCTAGGTAATGGCTCACCGTAAAGATCCATATACGTTTGGGCAACAGTATCAACGATCCTTTGTGAATTTTCTTGCTCTTTAAGAGCCTGAGTGACGGCACTCTGAGTTACCTGAAGGCTTCGAGACAAGGAAGCAAGGCTCGTCCCCTTTTTTCGCAAATTACACTTAATGACTTCAATGTCGTACATCTGTTAACCTGAGCCTTAAACTATTTAGGCTAAATCAAATCTAATCCATTTTTCGTAGACTGTCAACACTTTTGGGAATAAAGTTTTATGAACCCCGCGATCGCCATAGCAACTAAAGGTTTGCCTACGGATTGTCCCTGGTTACCCCCGTACCCTCAGATTGGTGCTCGCTTTCGCAGCGCACAAGGAGATCGGCCAGACTTGAAGATGGCTAAGATAATCGGAGTATCGCCGACTACGATTTCTCGTGTCTGTAAGGGAGAGCAAGGGATTAATGATGCAATGCTTGGCTATTACTGCGCGGTTGAAGGCCACGACGCCCACGGGCTTCTTTTTGGGCATGGCTTTGAACAACCTCCTGAGACACTTGCAACCTTGCTTCCTAAATTACTGGATCTTCCAACGTCGGACAGGCTGGCCGTGCTGGCGGCTGTTGCAAACAGCGTTCAAGGTGGATGCCCGTGTACTGATTCTCCAACTCCGTCTTCAGTCTCTCAACAATCCTATTCAGCTCCTGACAATAACTAGATTCGGCGTATTCAGTAAGTTCGCTAAGAATCTTGTCTAAAACAGAGTTGGTCACTGAGTTCCCTCACTTATGTCGAAATTGTGGCGATCGCCGCTATTTTTGATTATCAGCATTTTCGGACAAAAAAATACAGGTTATCAAAACCTTAATAATTCCCAGATCTGGGAACACCCTTCGTATCTGTTGACACGGGGGGTTTTTGTTGCTAGCATTGAGCTTGAATTGAATATTCACCACAAATAGATGGAAACAATAGGGGGAATCTTTCTCCGAGTACGGGCTGAACATGGGCTCAGTCAAAAAGTGATCGCTGCTGAACTAGGGATATCTGTTTCCTACGTCTCCCATTTGGAAAGTGGAAAATTTTTGTCAATTAGCGATGAATTGCTCCAAAAATTTTCAGCAAGGTTTGGGCTCCACTCAGATGAGCTGAACTTTGCTTGCGATCGTATGCCTCAGTGGATGTGGGATGCGATTATGTCAGATCCTAGGTTATTTCGAGATTTGTGCAGGATGGATAGGAAAAAGTTGGAGGCATTTTTGGCAACGTGAAATTTACTACTACCCAATCTGCCCTAGCGGCAAAGCTCACACAACTTTTTAAACTGGTCCCAAGCAACCCCAGTCACCCAGTCTTAGGCAATATACTCCTCGTGGCCGAAGACGATCGCATCTCCCTATCCGCGTTCGATCTTTCTATTGGCATCCAAACGTGGATAGAAGCAACCGTAACAGAGCCTGGAGCCATCACAATTCCAGCAAGGCTCTTAACAGAGATCGTGTCACGCTTGCCCAATCAAGACGTGACCATAGAAAACGATGGGCTTGCTATTGAGCTAACCTGCGGAACGGGTAAGTATAAGATGCAAGGGCATCCAGCCCTTGCATTCCCAGCGCTACCAACACTAGAAGATCTTGAAGGAATTGAGGTTGAGTGCGATCGCCTCCAACATGCCATCCAGCAAACATTGTTTGCGGCGTCTACGGACGAGAGTAAACAAATTCTCACCGGAGCGCAAATTCTTTTTAGTCCAGATGGCCTGCGGTTGAATGCTACGGATGGGCACAGACTTGTAGTCTATAAAGAGGCGCTTGCCATTGATACGGAGCCATTCTCGGTCGTCATCCCAGCTAGAGCCTTGCGGGAGTTGTTGAAGGTTCTATCAAAAGGGAGTGCGGTTTTGGTTAAGTGCGATCGGGCTGGCAGTAACCAGATCTCTTTTGAGGTCGCCGGAGAGAATGGGGCGGAGTGCCTAACCTGTCGAGTTTTGGATGGAACGTACCCCGCAGTAGATCAACTGCTGCCAAAAGCATTTACCCGCCAGTTGACAGTCTCAAGGGCTGAACTGTTGTTAGCCATTGACCGAATTTCAGTGTTGGCTGCGCGGAAGAATAATCTTGTCAAGATGGAGATTGGAAAGGAAAATCTTTTGGGGCGATCGTTGTTTCTCTCGGCAGATGTTGATGAAGGTAGCGGCTCTGAAGAACTGACCTGTCAGTTTACGGGGGAAGAGACTGCGATCGCATTTAACGGTAAGTATTTGGCCGATGGGCTGAAGAGTCTTGGCTGTGGTGAGGTTATTATTTCTATGAATGAGCCTGCGCAGCCCGTTGTGATTGCCCCTGTAAGTGGAGATGATTGGCAGTATTTGGTCATGCCGATTCAGGTGCGATCGTGATGAGGTACATACAACCCATAAAACAAGATCTTTTTTGGGCGGAATGCGATTTGATTGTCATTCCCACAAACAGCACCTTAGACAAACACGATCATCTTGTGATGGGTGCGGGAGTTGCATTACAGGCAAAAAAGCGATATCCAGATCTGCCCAAAAAGGCAGGTGAAATGATACTGCCACTTTGCAAAACAATGAAGCACCCTGAGTATTTGCTAATACGGATTAGAGTTAGTCATCACGCCGAAATTGCACTTTTGCAAACCAAAACAGATTGGCGACTCCCATCTCCACCGGAGCTAGTCCGAAAATCCTTAAAGGCGCTGAATCATTCAGTAAAGACAACCGATACCAAGTCAATAGCAATGCCGTTGCCTGGTGCTGGGCGTGGAGGGCTGAGCAGGGAAGTTTCTCTAATGCTTGTTAATGAAGAGCTTGGGGATTTGGCAGATAAAATAGTTTTGTGCGGGGTCTAGAAAAAATGGCAAACACACGATCGCTCTTAGAATTAATTGACGAATTTAGCTCAGCTTTTGCAGACCCAGACTTCCCCGTGGAGGAACCTGTGAAGGCGATCACGGAAGAAACTTCCACCACTGAGTCGGAAGGCATCCTTGAAACCCCTGAAGAGGAAAGTGAATTGGATATTTGTCACTACTATCTGTCGCGGCTTGAGCACGAGCCTAGGCTTATAGCGATCGCTTCCCGTTTCCTCTCCGAGCTTGCTGATGTTGCGGCACTCAGGCAAATGCCCTACCTCATGGATCCACAAGGAACAACGCCCGTAACCATTTCCAAAGGCTCAATAGTCAAAACACTAGACCTTCCCGAAACCTACGCTCGTCAAGGCTCAAGCGATTGCCCTAGTGGCGCGTGTCCAATCGATCATTGAGAGCGATTTTACGGTTAATATTGACAGTAAAATCTTGTTTTGCTAAGCTGAAGGAGTGGTTCAACAAAAAAGATTTCCTGTGAAAGACGTTAAAATCATTGATTTTTCAAAGAAATTCTATGAAAAGCAAAAAAATTGTTTTAAGGTTTTGTGCGACCGCGCTTCTGTTCGGGGGAGTTTTGGCGGGGTGTAGCGCTGATTACACGCCAGCCGAAGTGTCAAATCCCCCACCAATCCAATATAGAAAAGAGCAAAATGGGCTTTGTTTTGCCTATGTAAACTCTAGAGTTGCCTATCGGTATGTAGTGGTTTCTATTTCTAAGGTTTCCTGCAAAGAGGTAGGGTTATGACCGAAAAAGAAATCTGCAACCTCTACGAATCTGGCCTGTCCCTTGCCGCCACAGCAAAGCGCTCTGGGGCATCACTGCATCGTGTGCGGCGAATCCTTGACCAAAACAACACCCAGATTCGCTCTGCTGGCAAACAGAAAATTCCGGCGGAAGATCCTCGCGGAATGGTGCATTTAGGTGTCAAAATCACAAAGGCTCAACGCGATGCTCTTGCGGCTTGTCCTGGTGGAAAGTCGGTTGCGGTTAGGGAGGCGATCGGCAATCACTTAAACAAAGCCCTGCTAGTTCCAGGAGTTGACTATCCAGGCTTCTCAGTTGCGTTCTTAATCGTCCACCCAAAAGACGAGCCAAAATGGAACGAGATGACCGCACTAGATCAACGATTTCTCTTTAGCCAGCGTGGACCAGGATGCCGTAATGAAGCTGGTAAGTGGGAGTTTGGTGGCGGTGAATTGCATCTAGGGGAAACTATCTATGAAGCGGTAGTTCGGGAAGTGAAGGAAGAATACGGGCTAGAGGTCACTTCAATTTCTGAATCGACCCTTGTTGAACAATTTATAGAAGGCCAGCATTGGTTATGCTCTTGCGTCTTTGCATTTGTCAAAAACGCTGAGATAAAAATCAGTGAACCGGATAAAGTTTTAAATCCAACTTGGGCCAGTGGGCATGAGGCTTTTGAAACGTGGGACATGAGCCAAGCCTCTATTAATGCATGGGAGGCGATGCAGTAATGCCCACAAGCCTCTCCCTCCAATGGCAAATCCTCAGGCCATCCCCCACAAGAAAAGGCGGCAATGCCTACGTCTGGGCTCAGTGCCCGCTTTGCAAGGGTGAATTCGAGGTGCGGAAGAATCATATAAATTGTGGGCGATCGCGGATGTGCCGATCGTGTTCTCGAAAAGTTACGCCTAGCAATCAAACAGGACGGATACGACATCGAACATCGGAAATAGTTCGGTTATTTGAAGATGGGGGGCTAACGGCGGCGGAAATAGCAGATAAAGTTAATTGTAGTCGGGAGCATGTTTATGCGGTGCAAAAAAAGCACTTAGGCAGGAATCTTAGAGAGTGGAAAAGAAAAGTTAGAGGTTCAAAAAAAGTGAGTCTACTAGAGTTGGAAGAAAAGGCAGAAGTGGATGTAGATGACCTAGAAATGAGCAATGAAACTCAACTAGTTACAAAAAAAGATCTATTTGCCAAGTTGAAGTGGGCTGAAATAGTCCCTGAGTGGGGTAGCCTTGATGAGTATCAAAAGAAACTAGCTGAGGATAGCATTTGGGCTAAGCTAAACCCAGCTCAAAAAAAGCTGGCTATTTCTGCTCTTGTTAACTGGAAGGCTACTGAGAAGGCTACCTGGAACGCTGCTGCTGCTCAGAATTACATAAATTACTGTCTTGACCCATCGTCGCTCTCTTTGGAAACGGAAAAGGCTAAGGTTATGAAATTGATGAAAAGTGGAGAACCATTTTTCGCAAATGAAGTTTCGATCAACTTAAGTATAAGCCTCCGCAGGGCTCAACTGATTCTCCATAATTTTTACAAAAAGGGAGCCTTAGTTCGCCATCCTACTGGGGATAAAGGAGCTTTTTGCTACAGGATAGGAGGGGAGGAAGCAAGGGACCAATCTTGCGACTTTGAGAAAATTAAAGCCTACATTGAAAATGTAAGCCCTTATAGAAGGGATATTCTTAGTCACTTTAATGAAATCCCCCAAAACGTGATTGATCGCGCCATTAAATGGATGAGAAAAACCCACGCTCTAGGCTCTCTTTGGTGCTTAGAGCGGAAGCAAACTTATTACAAGATAGGCTGTGAAACACTGACGGTAAGGGAACTACACAAAGAGCTTTTATTGCAACAGTTTGCGGAACATGGCCCTTCGACAATTTTTGCTGTACACAAGAGAGTTGAGCAGAGAGAAGCTACTCTCAGGAAAGCAGCGCATGAGCTACTTGAGGAAGGGAAGATTGTTGTAATGCAATCGTCTTCCAGAACGACGGTGTATGGATTAGCGGAGGGGATGGAAAAGTGCGTCGAACAAATGGCCAACTGATTGCGCGCTTTAACGCAATTTGCAAGGAAATCGGCGTTGACTCAAAGCTTCTGCTAGAGCGATTCCCAGCGCAAGTTCCGCGCCTTGTTAAGGAGTGGGCTTTTGGTAAGATAAACGATTTGCAACTAATGAGAGAAATTAATTCTCTTGCAAAATGTAACCCTGAAGTTTTAATTGATGGGGAGTTGGATGGCGATCGCAATGAATAAAACAATACAAGGGGGAAATTTTTCATGAACGGATTAGGACCAATTAACTTTTTTGTTTTCCAATGGTTTTTTGTGCGGAGAGTTCGTGAGCGCATTCCACTCATCGAAAAATATAGTGAGTGCATAGATTCAGACTCAGCTTTGCATAGCGCGAATGAATATATGAGGCTCATTCAACAGGCAGACGATCGCCCTGCTCAAGTGAAGTATCCGCCAGACTTGTATGATCTGCTTAATGTTGGGTTTTATGAATATCGATGGGTCAAGGCGTGGCCTTTGACTGGGTGGATTGGACGAATTAGAACTTTTTAGAGGAATCAAAATGTCAGTAAATTCAATTAGTCTTGTTGGTCGAGTTGGTGGGGATGTAGAAATGCGCTATTTCGAGAGTGGTAGCTGTGTCGCCAACTGTACGATCGCGGTGGAAAGCGGACAGAAGAACCCCGATGGATCTAAGGGTGCGCCTTTTTGGTTCAACCTAGAAATGTGGGCAAAGACGGCTGAGATTGCAGCGCAGTATGTCAAAAAAGGTGGACTCATTGGAGTAACAGGGGCACTGAAGTTTGATCATTGGACAGATAAGACAACGGGTGAAGCGCGAAGTAAGCCCGTTATCCGAGTAAATCAGCTTAATCTATTGGGCAGTAAGAACGATAATCAGCAGCCACGGGAGGAATTTTGATCCATGAATAACGCAGTAATCCAAGGCACGATCGCTACACAACCCGAACTCAATACTACAAATACTCAAAAACAATTGGCTACATTCACCCTATCATTCCCTGCATTAAAGGATGGGGATGCGACAGAAACGATCGCGGCGATCACCTGGGGAGAACTAGCAACGACTGTGATGAAGTATCGTGAAGGCCAAAGCGTGATTGCTGAAGGTCGAATAGCAATCAAGAAAGTTGATAGGGATAATGGTGTCAAAGCCACAGTAGTTGAATTTATTCTCGGTCGAGTGCATTTTATTGGAAATGCTGAAGCTCCTGCATTTACTCCTGTTGCTTCAGTACCCAAAGCGCCTTCTGTAGATCCTACGCCAGTTACACCAGTGGGAGCGATCGCATCTAAAGCAGCTCCTGAAATCCCAGCAGATTATGAACCAAATTATGACGATATTCCTTTTTAGCAAAGATCATGACAACGCAACTCCTTCCCAGCCCAAAAAGTAGCGCAGAACATGCGCAAGCATTTGCCAGCCTTCACAAAACGATCGCATCTTTCACAAAAGCCAACAAGGGCGAGATGGGCCGTGGGTTTGCCTACAACGAGGTTCCCAGCGCAGACCTGTTTTTTGTACCACTGTCGGAATTTGAAGAGGCTGGGCCGGAAATGATTGGCATCAACAATGATTTATATGCGCAGCTTGTTGACCTGCTGAGGACTTACAACATCGATCAGGAATACGTTTCAGTCATCAAGATAATCCAGGGCGATGTAACTCGGTTCATCACTCAAACAGGGTCGCTAGACGAGGACGCATGGCAAGAAATTATCTCCGAAGAGGAGATAAAGCGACGGGATGCGATCGCACTCAAGGCAAGAGCCGCCGCACATCTTGAAAAACTGCGATCGGGTAGGGCAAAAAAGAAGGGGAAAGCAGCCAAGTCAAGGTAGGCGTTCCAGGGATCGATTGGCCAACAGACGCACTTTTGCATCTAAATTTTGCAACAAATCGACTTCGCCCATCTGCCAGCGCACCATGCGATCGCCCTCCAGGAAACCAATTGCCTCAAGCATAAAAATCCCGATGTGATTTCGGTTTTCAAGCTGGGTATAAACTTGGAGTCCTTTGTTGTCAAAGTTTTTAGCAAAAATCAGCATCGGGAATATATCGGCAGCTTTTGCCGCATAATAATCCCAAGCTTCCACAGCAAGATCCCCAGCAATTGGGCCAGGCGGCAACTTATTGGGCGAGGCTAATGCTCGGTTTTTAGGGGGCATTAAAGCTAGGTGCCCCGCCTCGTGTAGTAGCTGCCCCACATCTACGCTGTTTTTGCGGTAAACAAGGGTGCTGTTTTCAATCCAGCACCACGGGAAAAAGGTTTCGGGGGGCTTCCGCTCTGTCGGGGGCGATTCTCGTAATGGGATTTTGATCTTTTTCAGAAAGGCGATCGCTTTTCTTAGATCTTTGTAGCGATCGGCTTTTGGGTAGTGCAGGCTATCTAGCCAAGAATCGGTTTCGCAATTTTTATCTTTCAAGTCAATAATGTCAGACAATTTTTCTAATGCAGTCAAGGGAGTTCTCCTACTAGTTTTTATGGGTCTTGCTCGGTTGACATACTCCCCAGCCCTAAAGGAACGGGGATTCTAGTTACTGACTCAACGAAGTCCACTTGCTATTGTCGATTTCCGGTAAATCTGGCGTATGCGGAAGCAAATCATTAGTCCCGCATTTGAGTGCGTTACAGAGCGCATTGAGCGTTTCTGTATTGATTTCAGCAATAGTTCGTCGAGGTCGCAACTTTTTGATCGTGCCCTCGCTAAGACCAGAAAGTCTGACTAAGTCTTTTGTCTTTAGATTTTGCTCTGCCATTAAGACGGCTAATTTCCACTTAATCATCAGTAATCGCTCCCGAAAGAACCAGAATCACTACTGCTGTAATCAGAGCCGCTAGAGCCCCAGTCTGACGAGGATGAACTAGATTGACTGCCGCTTGAGTAGGAATCAGGCGAAGTTGAGCCAGAATCACTCCTTGAACTAGATGAAGATCCTGAATAATGGGTTGAATTGTCTACAAAAACAGTCGCTGAAGATCTATTGGCACGGGTTGTTCTTGCTTTCTGCGTCTCAAAATCGCGCTTAGCTTTTGCCGCACGCTGTTTGTCCGATTCGCGCCACGCATTCATAATTCTTGCGTCTTCAGCCGCTCTCGGCGCTGCGACTCTTTTTCGTTCTTTCTCGGCAATGATGGCTTCCCACTCTGCAATTCTTTGTCGCTCTTCCTCCTGAAGCCGTTGCGCTAATAAATTATTAGAGATTGATGCAGCCGCAGCTTGAGGCGTTCCATGCTTCTGAGCGCTTTTGAGAGTAGTCCAATACTTGATGACTTGCTTTAGCGCAATGTCTAGCGCAACCAAAAGCTTGTCGCCCTTAAAATGCTGTAAGTCGTTTAGCCCAGAAAATACAGAAGTTTTTTCTAACGGCAGCTTACCGAAGTCAACGCCAAACTCAGTTTCAGCGAGGAAGGTCACCACTTGTTTATAATCGCGCTCATCTATCAGTCGTTGCCCAGCGTCTGCTGAATCCTTGGCCTTTTGGTAAAGACAGAGGAATTTAGCGATCGCCCCTTTGGACTCCTCCAGAAACTCTGAAATATCACCCTGCTCTTTGTATAAGGAGCCGTAAAACTCCAAAGAGTCGTCAGCGGTTAGCTCTAAGTAAATATCTGTTGCATTTTTGACAGCATTAGACCACTCTTCTAGGAGTTGAGTGGCTTTGTCCTGCTGCCGTTTTTTCTTGCCGTAGAAGATGGTCCCTAGCCAAACGGCAAAGGAAATTTGCCCTGCAAACAAAAGGAAAGATAGAAGCCCCTGGACCGCATTCCCAATATCCTCAGCAGCTTTCTCACGAGCGATCGCAGTAGCCTTATTGTCAGCTACCGTCTGGGCGATCGCCATAATTGCCCCCTTGGGATTTTGTGGCATCTTCCCCTTGATGATTGGAGCAACATCAAACTTTTGCAGCCCAGCACTGAGGTTGACA